>NZ_JBEXWT010000089.1:0-38005 GCF_040629945.1 Kitasatospora sp. NPDC005856
ACGTCCGGCCCCCGATTGGCCCCGAACGGGTTTGTGGCTTGGGGGGGCCGATATTACGGGGGGGCCTGGGCGGGGGGGGGGGGGGGCGGGGGGGTGGGGGGGGGGGGGGGGCCCGGGCCACCGGTGGGACCGGTGGGCGGGCCCGCATCCCGCCGCCGGTCAGGCCTGGCCGCCGGGGCGGCGCATCGGCCGCAGGGCCGGGCGGGCCTTCTTCGGCGCCGGCGCCTCGTCGCCGCCGGGCAGGACGGCGGCGAGCGCGGCCACCGTGGGTGCGTCGAACAGCGTGCGGATCGGCAGCTCCGCGCCGAGGGTGGCGCGGATGCGGCTGACCAGCCGGGTGGCGAGCAGGGAGTGGCCGCCGAGGTCGAAGAACCGGTCGTCGATGCTGACCGCCGGCACGCCCAGCACCTCGGCGAACAGGGCGCAGAGCTCCCGCTCGCGCTCGGTGCGCGGGGCGCGGCCCTCGGCCGCCCCGGCGTACTCGGGCGCGGGCAGGGCCCGGCGGTCGACCTTGCCGTTGGCGGTGACCGGCAGGCTGTCCAGGACGACCACGGCGGCCGGGAGCATGTAGCCGGCGAGGCGGTCCGTGACGAAGGCGCGCAGTTCGCCGTCGGTGGTCTTGCCGGTGGCGTACACCACCAGGCGCTTGTCGCCCGGCTGGTCCTCGCGGACCACCGCGAGCGCCTGGCCGACGCCCTCGTGGGCGGTGAACGCGGCCTCCACCTCGCCGAGTTCGATCCGGAAGCCGCGGATCTTGACCTGGTCGTCGGCCCGGCCGAGGAACTCCAGGACGCCGTCGGCGGTCCACCGGGCGAGGTCGCCGGTGCGGTACATCCGGCCTCCCGTCCCGTCGAAGGGACAGGCGACGAAGCGCTCGGCGCTGAGCGCCGGGCGGCCGACGTAGCCGCGGGCCAGGCCGGCCCCGGCGATGTACAGCTCGCCCGCCACTCCGGCCGGCACCGGCTGGAGGCCGGCGTCCAGCACGTACAGCCGGGTGTTGGCCAGCGGGCGCCCGATCGGCACCGTGCTCGGCACCGCGGCGGCGTCGGGCATCGGGTACTGGGTGGCGCACAGGGTGGTCTCGGTCGGTCCGTACAGGGCCCGCACCGCGATGCCCGGGACGGCCTCCAGCACCCGGCGCACGGCCGGGGCGGAGACCACGTCGCCGCCGGTCAGCACCTCGCGCACGCCGGCGAAGATGCCCGGGTCCTCCTCCGCGATGACCCGGAAGAGACCGGCCGTGACGTGCACGTGGGTGAGCGCGTGGACCCTCACCAGCTCGCGGATGGCGGCCGCGTCCAGGTCCCCCGGCGGTGCGACGACCACCTGGCCGCCGGACAGCAGCGGCACCCAGATCTCGTAGGTCGAGGCGTCGAAGGCGTGCGGCGCGTGGAACAGCACCCGCAGGCCCTCGTCGTGCCGCCAGCACGGGTCGGTGGCGAGCTGCACCACGTCCCGGTGGCTGATCGCGATGCCCTTGGGCTCCCCGGTGGAGCCGGAGGTGAACATCACGTACGCGAGCTGCTCCGGGTGGGGCGCGGCCGGGTGGGCGCGCCGCTCGCGCGGACCGTCGAACCAGCCCCCGGTGAGCGGCAGGACGGGGCAGGGGGCGTCGGTGGCCAGCGGGTGGTCGCGGTGGGCCGGGTCGACCACGACGAGGGCCGCGGCCGTCTCGGCGGTGATCCTGCGCAGCCGCTCGGCCGGGTGGCGGTCGTCCAGCGGGACGTAGGTGCCGCCCGCCTTGGCCACCGCGAGGATCGCCGTCAGCAGGTCGGCGGAGCGGTCCATCAGCAGGACCACCGGCGTCTCGGCGCCGACCCCGGCGCCGGCCAGGTGGGCCGCCAGGTGCTCGGCCCGGGAGTCCAGTTCGGCGTAGCTGAGGGTGCCGTCCTGCGAGACCACGGCCGGGGCGTCGGGGGTGGCGGCGGCCCGCGCCTCGAACAGCTCCGGCAGGGTCGCGTCCGGGACGGGCGCCGCGGTGTCGTTCCAGCCGGTGAGCAGCTGCTCGCGCTCGGCCGGGTCGAGGATCTCGATGCCGCCGATCGGTGCGTCCGGGGCGGCCACGGCGGCGCTCAGCACGCGCAGCAGCCGCTCGCCGAGGGCGGCCACGGTGGCGTGGTCGAAGAGGTCGACGGCGTACTCGACCGCCACCGTCAGGCCCGCCTGCGGGCCCTGCTCGGTGAAGCGGAAGGACAGGTCGAACTTGGCCACGTCCAGCTCGAAGGGGTGCTCCGCGCAGCCCAGGTCGCCGAAGGCGGCCGGCACCGTGACCCGGCTCTCCAGCGCCACCAGGGTCTGGAAGAGCGGGTGGCGGGCGGGGGTGCGGGTGGGGTTCTGGTGTTCGACCAGGCGCTCGAAGGGGATGTCCTGGTGGTCGTAGGCGTCCAGGTCGGTGCGCCGGACCCGGTCGAGCAGCTGCCGGAAGCTCGGGTCGCCGCTGGTGTCGGTGCGCAGCAGCAGGGTGTTGACGAAGAAGCCGACCAGGTCGTCGAGGGCCTCGTCGGTGCGGCCGGCCACCACCGTGCCGATCGGCAGGTCGGTGCCGGCGCCGAGGCGGGTGTAGAGGGCGGCGACCGCGGCCTGCAGCGCCATGAACAGGCTGGCGTTCTGCGCCGCCGCCAACTCGCCGAGCGCACGGTGCAGTTCGGCGTCGACGGCGACCTCCACCAGGCCGCCCCGGTGCCCCGGCACGGCCGGGCGCGGGCGGTCGTAGGGGAGCGCCAGCTCCTCCGGGGCATCGGCCAGGGCCTGCTGCCAGTAGGCGAGTTGTTCCTTCAGCAGGGTGCTGGGCTGCTCGTCGGTGCCGAGCAGCTCGCGCTGCCAGAGGGTGTAGTCGGCGTACTGCACCGGCAGCGGCTCCCACTGCGGCTCGGTGCCGGCCAGCCGGGCCCGGTACGCCTCGGCGAGGTCGCGGAAGAGCGGGGCGGCCGACCAGCCGTCGGTGGCGATGTGGTGCATGAGCACCAGCAGGACGTGCTCGTCGTGCGGCAGCGAGAGCAGGGTGGCGCGCACCGGCAGGTCGTGGGCGAGGTCGAAGACCTCCTCGCCGGCCGCGAACAGCGCGGTCCGCAGCCCCTGCTCGTCGGCCACCGCCACGTGCCGCAGGGCGAGTTCGGCGGCTTCGGTGACGAGCTGGTGCGGCCGGCCGTCGACGGTCGGGAGGACGGTGCGCAGGACCTCGTGCCGCCGCACCACGTCCCGGACCGCCTGCTCCAGGGCGGGCAGGTCGACGGCGCCGGTGAGCCGGACCGCGACGGGCGTGTTGTAGAGCGCGCTCGGGCCCTCGAACTGTTCGATGAACCACAGGCGTTGCTGGGCGGAGGAGAGCGGCACGCGCTCGGGCCGCTCGGCCGGCCGCAGGGCCGGACGGGCCGTGGCGGAGTCGGGCAGCGCGGCGGCCAGCAGGGCCACCGTCGGGTTGTCGAAGAGCGTGCGGATCGGCAGTTCGGCGCCGAGGCCGGCGCGGATGCGGCTGACCAGCTTGGTGGCGAGCAGCGAGTGCCCGCCGCGGTCGAAGAAGTTGTCGTCGATGCTGATCCTGGACAGCCCGAGGACCTCGGCGAACAGCCCGCACAGGGCCTGCTCGGTGGCGTTGCGCGGCTCGCGCCCGCCGTCGGCGCCGTTGTAGTCGGGCGCGGGCAGGGCCTTGCGGTCCACCTTGCCGTTCGGGTTCACCGGCAGCTCGTCGAGGACGACGATCGCGGCCGGCAGCATGTAGCCGGGCAGCCGCTCGGTGACGAAGTCGCGCAGCTCGTCGGCCCGCACCTCGCCCGTGACGTACGCGACCAGGCGCTTGTCGCCCGGCTGGTCCTGGCGCACGGCCACGCAGACCTGGCCGACCGCCGGGTGGGCGGTGAACGCCGCCTCCACCTCGCCGAGTTCGATCCGGAAGCCGCGCAGCTTGACCTGGTCGTCCGCTCGGCCGACGAACTCCAGTTCACCCGTGGGCGTCCAGCGCACCACGTCGCCGGTGCGGTACATCCGGCCGCCGGGCTCGCCGAACGGGCAGGCGACGAAGCGCTCGGCGGTCAGGCCGGGGCGGCGGATGTAGCCGCGGGCCAGGCCGTTGCCGCCGATGTACAGCTCGCCGGCCACGCCGACCGGCACCGGGCGCAGCCCGGCGTCCAGCACGTACAGCCGGTTGTTGGGCAGCGGGCGGCCGATCGGGACGACGTCGGGCACCTCGGCGGCCGAGGTCATCGGGAAGTGCGTCGCGAAGGTGGTCGTCTCGGTCGGCCCGTAGACGTTGATCAGGCGCAGTCCGGGGCAGGTGTCCAGCACCCGCCGCATGGCGACCGGCGAGGCGATGTCCCCGCCCGTCCACACCTCGTGCAGCCCGGTGAAGGTCTCCGGGGCCTCGGCGGCCAGCACGTTGAAGAGGCCGACGCTGATCCAGGCGGAGGTGGTCCGCTCGTGGCCGATCACCGCCGCGAGCTCGGCGATGCCCAGCCGGCCGGGCGGGGCGATCACCAGCTGGCCGCCGGAGAGCAGCGGGGTCCAGATCTCGTAGGTGGAGGCGTCGAACGCGGAGGGCGCGTGCACCGGCAGCCGCTCGTGGCCGCCGCCGGTGAACTGCCCGCCGAGTGCGAGGTCCACCACGCCGCGGTGGGTGATGGCGATGCCCTTGGGCACGCCGGTCGAGCCGGAGGTGTGCATCACGTACACCAACTGGTCGGCGCGCTGCGGCAGTCCGAGGTTCTCGGGGTGTTCCTCGGCGTGCGGGTCGAGCACCGTCAGGCCGGCCAGCGCGGGGTGCTCGCGGTGCGCGGCGTCGGCCAGCACCAGCTCGGCCCCGGCGTCCGCGAGGACGGTCCGCAGCCGGTCGTTCGGCTGGGCGTCGTCCAGCGGCACGTAGAGGCCGCCGGCCTTGAGCACCGCCAGGATCGCGACCACCTGGGCGGCCGAGCGGTCGATCATCAGGGCGACCGGCGTCTCCCGGACGACCCCGGCCTCGACCAGCCGCAGTGCCAGGCCGTTGGCCCGGGCGTTGAGCTGGGCGTAGGTCAGCTCGGCGTCGTCGGCGGTGAGCGCGATCGCGTCCGGGGTCGCGGTGGCCCGCGCCTCGAACAGCTCGGGCAGCGAGCCCTCGGGCAGCGGGGTGCTGGTGCCGCTCCACTCGGTGACCAGTTCGGCGCGCTCGGCCGCGGTCAACACCTCGACGGCGCCGACGAGTTCGGCCGGGTCGGCGACGATCCGGCCGAGCAGGGCGAGGAAGCGGTCCAGCAGGGCGCGGGCCTGCTCGGAGGTGAAGGCGTCCGGCTGGTGGTCCAGCCGCAGCTGGAGGCCGTCGCCGGGGGTGAGGGCCAGCACCAGCGGGTAGTGGGCGCTGTCGACGTCCTCGACGAGCGTGACCCGGGTGGCGCCGCTCGGGTCGGCGTCGTCCAGGGCGGACGGGTCCGGGTAGTTGCCGTACACCGTGACGGTGTCGAACAGGCTTCCCATCCCGGCGAGTTGCTGGATCTCGGTGAGGCTGAGGTGCTGGTGGTCCAGCAGGGCGGACTGCTCGTGCTGCAGGCGCAGCAGCAGCTGGCCCCAGCTCTCCGCCTGGTCCAGGCGCACCCGCACCGGCACGGTGTTGATGAGCAGGCCCATCATCCGCTCCACGCCCGGCAGGTCGTGCGGCCGGCCGGAGACGGTGGTGCCGAACAGCACGTCCTCGCGCCCGGTGAGCCGGGCCAGCAGCACGCCCCAGGCCGCCTGGACCAGGGTGTTGAGGGTGACGCCGTAGCGGCGGGCGGTGCGGGCGAGGGCCTCGGTGGTCTCCGGGGTGAGCCCGGTGTGCAGGCGCAGCGGCAGCTGCGGGGTGGCGGCGGAGCGGCCGGGGGCGAGCAGGGTGGGCTCGTCGGCGCCGGCCAGGGCCTGGGCCCAGGCGGTGCGGGCGGCCGAGCCGTCGCGCCGGGTGATCCAGCGCAGGTACTCGCGGTACGGGGCCGCCGGGGCCTGCGGCTGCTCGAAGTACAGGCCCCACAGCTCCTCGGCGAACAGCGGGGTGGACCAGCCGTCCAGCAGGATGTGGTGGGCGGAGGCGATCAGCTGGTGCCGCTCGGGGGCGAGCCTGATCAGGGTGTAGCGCAGCAGCGGGGGGCGGTCGAGGTCGAAGCGGCGCCCGTACTCGGCGGCGGCGATCCGGGCGGCCTCCGCCCGCGGATCGGCGTGATCGGTCAAGTCGACGACGGTGAAAGGGAGTTCGACGGTGTCCGGGACGACCTGCACGGGCGGTCCGTCGTGCCGCTGGTGGAACGCGGCCTTGAGGTTCGGCTGGCGGGTCAGCAGCGCCTCGGCGGCGGCGCGCAGCCGCTCGGCGTCCACCGGGCCGGTGAGGTCGAAGGTCACGACCGAGGTGTAGACGTCCGCACCGTCGGCGTCGTACGCCGAGTGGAAGGCCATGCCCTGCTGGAGCGGCGAGGTGGGCCAGACGTCCACCAGACGGGCGGGGGCGTGGTGGGCGGCGAGCGAGTCCAGCTCGTCCTGGGTGACGGCCACCAGCGGGAAGTCGGAGGGGGTGTGCCCGCCCGCGTCCGGCCGCTCGGCGTGCTCGGCGAGCGCGGCCAGCGCGGCGAACCAGGCCTCGGCGAAGGCGCGCACCCGCTCCTCGGAGAGCAGCCCGGTGGCGTAGGACCACTGGGCGACCAGCAGCGGGCCCTGCGGGGTGTCCACGGTGGTGGCGTCCAGGCCGAGCACCCGGCCGAGCGCGAGGCCGGTCGCGGCGCCCTCGGACATCGCCTCGGTGCCGGCGAGCACGTCCTCGGCGGTGACGCCCTCGGGCGCGAAGCGGCCCAGGTAGTTGAACTCGATCTGCGGGTCCGCGAAGCCCTCGAGGGCGGCGGCGGTGTCCGGGTTGAGGTGGCGCAGCAGGCCGAAGCCGATGCCGTTGTCCGGGACGGCGCGCAGCTGCTCCTTCACCCGGCCGAGGGCCCGGCCGAGCCCGGGGCCGGCCGCGGTGACCTCGGACCAGTCCAGCGTCCCGGGGGCGAGCCGCACGGGGTAGACGGAGGTGAACCAGCCGGCGGTGCGGTGCAGGTCGACGCCGTCGACGATCTCCTCGCGGCCGTGGCCCTCCACGGTGACCAGCACGGCGCCGTCGGGCCCGGTGGTCTCCCGGCCGCGCCAGTGGCCGAGGGCCAGCGCCAGCCCGGTCAGCAGGACGTCGTTGACCTGGGCGTGGTAGGCGGCGGTGACCTTGGTGAGCAGCGCCTGGGTGGTCCCGGCGGGCAGGACGAGCCGCAGCAGGCCCTCGGTGGCGTAGGTGTCCTCGGCCGGGTCCAGCGGGCGCTCGCCGAGCAGTGGGTCCGGGGTGGCCAACGCGGCCTGCCAGAGCGGGAGTTCGGCGGCCCGGCGGTCGGTCCGCGCCTCGGCGGTGAGCCGCTGGGCCCAGCGGCGGAAGGAGGTGGGCACCGGGGCGAGCTCGACGGCGCGGCCCTCGCGGAGCGCGGCGAGTGCGCCGAGCAGGTCCTCCTCGACGATGCGCCAGGTGACGCCGTCCACCACCAGGTGGTGGATCACCAGCAGCAGCTGCGAGGGCGCCTGGGGGCCGGCGTCGAAGCGCACGGCCTGGACCATCCGCCCGTCCTCGGGGGACAGCCGCTCGCGGGCGGCCTCGGTCTCGGCGCGCAGCGCCTCGGCGGTGGCGGGCCCCTCGACCCGGCGCAGCACGCTCTCGGCGGGGACGGCGCCGGCCTCGGGCACGTGCAGCGTCCAGGGGCGCTCGGCGAGCGGGGAGGTGCGGGCGCGGAACAGGTCGTGGTGGTCGAGCAGGGCCTGGACGGCGGTGGTCAGGTGCTCCTGCCCGGTGCCGGCGGGCAGGGTGAGCAGGGTGGACTGGTAGAAGCTCTCGACCGCGCCGTGCTGGGCGGCCAGCCAGTGCACGATGGGCGTGGGCGGCACCTCGCCGAGGCCTGCGCCGGCCGGCTCGACGACGACCGGGCCCTCCAGGGGGCGGGCGATCCGCGCCAGCGCTTCGACGGTCGGGGCGAGGAACACCTCGCGCGGGGTGAGCTGGAGGCCCGCGTGCCGGGCCCGGGAGACCAGCTGGATGGCCACGATGGAGTCGCCGCCGAGCTCGAAGAAGGAGTCGGTGACGCCCACCCGAGGCAGGCCGAGGACCTCGCCGAACAGCCGGACCAGGGTGTGCTCCGGCTCCCCGGCGGGGGCGCGGCCCTCCTCCTCGCCGGCGCCGAACACCGGGGCGGGCAGGGCGCGCTTGTCGACCTTGCCGTTGGGCGTGAGCGGAAGCCGGTCGAGCACCACGACGGTGGGCACCATGTGGTCGGGCAGCCGCTCGGCGCAGTACGCCCGCAGCTCGACCGGGTCGGCGGCGCCGACGGTGTAGCCGACCAGGCGGCGCTCGCCCGGGCGGTCCTCGCGCACCAGCACCACGGCCTGGCGCACCTCGGGGTGGGCGGAGAGGGTCTGCTCGATCTCGCCGAGCTCGACCCGGAAGCCGCGGATCTTCACCTGGTCGTCGGCCCGGCCGAGGAAGTCCAGCTGGCCGTCCGGGCGGTAGCTGCCGAGGTCGCCGGTGCGGTACATCCGCTCGCCGGGCGCGCCGTACGGGTCGGCCACGAAGCGCTCGGCGGTCAGACCGGGGCGGTTCAGGTAGCCGCGGGCCAGGTGCGGGCCGGCCAGGTACAGCTCGCCCACGGTGCCCGGCTCGACCGGGCGCAGCTGCTCGTCCAGCACGTGGATGCGCACGTCCTGGCAGGGCCGGCCGATCGGGGGCAGCTCGTCGCCGGTCAGCGGCTCGCTCATGCTGACGATGACGGTGGCCTCGGTCGGGCCGTAGCTGTTGAGCATCAGCCGGCCGCGGCCGCAGCGGGCGGCCAGCTCGCGGGAGACCGCCTCGCCGCCGCCGATCAGGGTGCGCAGCGAGGGCATCGGCAGGTCGGGCAGGGTGGAGATCATCGCGGTGGCGATGTCGGCGTGGGTGACGCCGTACCGGTCGATCAGGGCGGCCAGCGGCTCGCCGACCAGCTGGCTCTGCTCGCGCGGCAGCACCAGGGCGGCGCCGGTGGTGAGCGCCACGGACAGGTCGGAGACCGAGACGTCGAAGCTGAGCGAGGAGGCCTGGAGCACCCGGCTGCCGGGGCCGACCCCGGTGGCGGCGACCTGGGTGCCGATCATGCTGGGCAGCCCGGTGTGGGTGACGGCCACGCCCTTGGGCACGCCGGTGGAGCCGGAGGTGTAGATGACGTACGCGGTGTTCAGGGCGCTCACCGGGCGGACCCGCTCGGCGGCGGTGAAGGGGGTGCCGGGCCGGGCGTCGAGGTCGGCCCGGTGCTCGGCGGAGTCGAGCAGCAGCCGGGGGGCGTCGGTCGCGGGCAGCTGCCCGGCGGCCTCGGCGGTGGTGAGCACCAGGGCGGCGCGGGAGTCGGTCAGCATGTGGCGCAGCCGCTCGGCGGGGTAGGCCGGGTCGGCGGGCAGCCAGGCGGCGCCGGTCTTGGCGACGGCGAGGATCGCGGCGATCGCCTCGGGGGACTTCGGCAGGGCCAGCGCGACGACGTCCTCGGTGCCCAGGCCGCGGGCGGCCAGCACCCGGGCCAGCCGGTTGGCGCGGGCGTCCAGCTCGGCGTAGCTGAGGGTGATGCCCTCGGCGTACAGCGCGGGGGCGTCCGGGGTGCGCTCGACCTGGGCGTCGACCAGCTCGGTGAGGGTCGGACGGGCGGGAGCCCCCGTGGCCAGCCGGGCGGCCAGTGCGGTGGGGGTGGGGGCGTCCGCCAGGACGGACGGCTCCAGGCGGACGCCGAACTCGGCGTGCACCCGGGCCAGCAGCCGCTCGGCGGCGGGCCGGTCGCCGCCCAGGTCGTAGAAGCCCGCCGCGGGGTCGACCGACTCCCGGCCGAGCACCTCCGCGAACAGTCGGCACAGGACCTCGGCCGCTTCGGGCCGCTGCTCGGCTCTGTGCGTCTGCTGGACCCCGGACATGTGACTCTCTCCCTTGTGCGGCTGGCCCCCGCGGTGGCGGGAGCGGCGAGCTGGGTTGACCTCGGGGCGCGGTCGGCCCGGGGTCGGCGGAGCGATGTTGCGGTCGTCGTGCGGTGCTGTGGTGTGCTTCGGGTGACGTCCGCGCGGTGCGGCGGTGCGGCGGTGCGGGGATGCGGCGGTGCGGCGGTGCGGGGACGCAGCGGTGCGAGGGTGAGGGTGTGCCGGTGCCGTTCTCGGTGCGTGTTCGATGCACGCGCGTAGATGTCGAGCACGGGACTGCGCCGGCGGCGTGACGGTGCGGCCGCGCGGCGGTGGGGCGCTGCGGTGACGGGGTGCTGCGGTGGTGGGGCGGGGCGGTTCCGGCGGGTGCTGGCGCCGACGGCCGGGTGAGCGGCCGAAGGGGGGAGCGGCCGGACGGGCGGCGGCTCGGGCACTGTGACGCGCCGGGTGAGCGGCGGTCGGCTCTGTGCTCGCGGCCGAGGCGGTGTGGCCGGGGGAGCGGCCGCTCGGCGGGGTTCTCCGTACGGAGGGCGGGTGGTGTTCAGCCGTCCGACGGTCGGTGCGCGGTGACGGCGGTGGCGGCGGTGACCGCGGTCGGCGCGATCAGTGCCGGCAGGGCGGTCAGGGCTGTCGGAGCCGTCGGAGCCGTCAGTGCTCGGACAGGTGCGCGACCAGGCTCTTCGGTCGCAGGTCCTGCCAGTTCTGCTCGACGTAGTCGAGGCAGTCCTGACGTCCGGCGGCGCCGAACACCTGCTGCCAGCCGGCGGGCACCGGGCTGAAGGCCGGCCACAGCGAGTGCTGGCCCTCGTCGTTCACCAGGACGAGGTAGCTGCCCTCGGCGTCCTCGAACGGGTTCGCCATCGTCGGTTCCTCTCTGATCGGAGCTGTTCGGAGCTGTTGTGGAGCTGTTCAGCGCAGTACGAGAAGGGGAGGGGCGTGGTGATCGAACGGAGCCGCGGCTCAGGCGCCCCAGCCGGAGTCTGCGCTGGGGGCGTCGACGGCGGCGAAGGAGACCGTGGACAGGTGCGGCTGGGCGTGGAGTTGGAGGCCCACCACGGCGACCAGCAGAAGGGCGAGTGTCCCGAGCATCTTGTGGACGCGGACGGCAAGGCTAGGCATCGCGAATTCCTCTTCCTGAGGAGGGCGGTCTGCCCTCTTCGCTCTGACAACGCATCCTGCCGAAGGCCCAAACGTGCTTGGAAGCTCTGACTGTGATCGTGAACACGCAATGCGGGAACCGGAAGCCCGGGCAGATCGTGCCAAAAACAGACAGACATGATCCAAATCACACCCGGCTCTGTCAGATCAGTGGTGGGAATGCTGATGATCCGGGGGACATCGCACCGCCGGGTCGGGCGCCCCGGCACGCCCCAGCGAGCCCCGGCACAGCTCCTCCCGGACGGCCGGCCAGTCCTCGACCCACGGCCGGCCCGTCCCGGCCGGCGACTCCAGGGCGAGCGTCGCCAGGTAGGCGCGCTTGAGCGCGGCCCGTTCGTCCTGCACCCGGCCGGCCGACTGCTCGATCCGGCGCAGCCGGGCGTGCAGCCGCTCCAGCGCGCCCCCGCCCGTCAGCAGCCTCCGCGCCTCCGGCCCGAAGCGGAAGCCGGGCGCCAGCAGCGGCCAGGCCGTCCGCCACGCACTGAACACCTCGCGGTGGCTCGGCCCCCACTCCCGCTCGGCCTGGGCCAGCCGCTGCCGTGCCGCCGCCTCGGTCGGCGCCGTACAGGTCTCGCGCAGCGCCCGGGAGAGCGCCGCCCAGTCCTCGCCGGGCGCGTGCCGCAGCGCCCCGTGCAGCAGGTGGGCCACCGAACCGTGCACCACGGTGCGGGGCCACTGCTCGGCCGCCGCCTCGGCCAGCACCGCACCCGTGCCGCCGACCAGCACCCAGACCTCCCGCACCCCGCGCCCGGCCAGCCCGGCCAGCACCTGGGGCCACTGCTCCCCGTCCGCGGCCGGCCACAGGCCCAGCACCTCGCGACGGCCCTCCATCGAGACCCCGAGCGCCAGGTGCACCAGCGGACCGCCCGAGCGGCCGCTGCGCACCGAGTCGACGAAGACCACCGGGTAGACCGGGTCGAGCTGTCGCCCGCGCCGCTCGGCGAGTTCGTCGAGCACCTGGTCGGTGATGGCCGAGACGGTCTCCCGGCTGAGCTCCACGCCGTACACCTCGGCCAGGTGCGCCACCAGTTCGCCCGAACTGAGGCCGCGCGCGGTCAGCGAGATCACCAGCCGGTCGAGCCCGGGCAGCCGCCGGGCCCGGGGCAGCACGGACTTGGGGGCGAAGCTGCCCTCGCGGTCCCGGGGCACCCGCACCTCGACCGGGCCGATCTCGGTGAGCAGCCGTCTGGCCCGGGCGCCGTTGCGGCCGTTGGTGCCCCTGCCGGCGCCGGCGCCGCTTCCGGAACCGCGCAGGTGCTCCTGGAGTTCGAGCTCCAGGGCGCCCTCGATCAACTGCTTGGCGAAGGCCTGGAGGATCCCGCCGTCGCCCAGCAGCCGGACGGCGCCGGAGCCGACCTGCGCGGCGGCGGCCTCCGCCAACTGTCGCACCAGGCGCTGGTCCACCAGGCCGGCGAGGGCGGCGGACGGTGCCGCCGGGTCGGAATCAGCTCGCAACTGGGGGTGCCTTCCGTCTGTAGGCCGTTCCGTGCGCCGGCCGCCCGCCCCGGACGTCCCGACGGGACGTCAGGTGCCATGCGCCGGCAATCCCCCGGTCATCGCCGCCGGGTACGGTCGTGCCCCGTGACCGTGCCCGCGGCTCCCCCCGCCTGCGTGCACGTTCGATCACCCTCAGCCGATGATTTCCGCGCCCTTTGGGCGTACACTCACGGCTGTCGGAGCCCGGGGGCGGCTTCCGAACGGCAGTCACTCCTCATCTTGCCGGTTCTGATGCCTGGCGGAAGCCGGTACGGGCATTCGTGAAACCGCAATGTTGAAGCCGGAAGGATGCCCAGATGTGCCCAACCCAGGACAACAGCACGGAAAGGGGAACTCCCCAGCTCTGCGACCGGGGCGTCGAGTTCTACCGGATGGCGCTGGCCGAGGGTGAGGCCACCGGCGAGGCGCCCGAGTGCCTGCTCGCGATGGGCCTGCTGCGCCCCCTGCCCGGCTCCGACCGCCGGCTGGTCCCCGTCCCGCCCGACATCGCCGCCACCGGGCTGACCCGGCCGCTCGAACTCGCCGTCCTGGCCCACCAGGAGCAGCTCGCCGAGCTGCACACCTCCTTCCACGCCGCCGAGCACGCCTACCGGGACGTCATGCGGCGGGCCGAGCTGCCGATCCGCTTACTGGCCGGCGATGAGATCAGTCCCGCACTGGAGAAGGCCGTCGCCGCCTGCTCCGAGGAACTGCTCACCGCCCAGCCGGGCGGCGGTCGCGCCCCCGAGCAACTGGCCGACGCGCTCCCGCGCGACCTCGCCCTGGCCGGCCGCGGCGTGCGCCAGCGCACCCTCTACCAGCACACCGTGCGCTCGCACGGCCCGACGCTGGCCTACATCGAACAGGTCACCGCCCAGGGCGCCCAGGTGCGCACCCTGAACGAGGTCTTCGACCGGGTGATCGTCTGCGACCGCTCCACCGCCTTCATCCCGGCCGGCGCCGACCGCGCGGCCGCGGCGATGCTCATCCAGCTCCCCCCGCTGGTCGAGTACCTGCTCAAGATCTTCGAGCTGATGTGGGAGCGCGCCGAGCCCGTCACCTACCAGCAGGGCCACCACCGCCCCCGGCTGCTGACCGCCCGCACCCGGCAGAACGTCCTGCGCCTGATGGTCAACGGCTACACGGACGAGGCCATCGCCTCCCGCCTCGGCATGAGCACCCGCACCGTCTCCAGCCACATCCAGAAGGCCAGCGAACTCCTCGGCAGCCGCAGCCGCGGCCACCTCGGCTACATCATCGCCCGCCAGGGCGTCCTCGACGAGCCCCTCGACGAACTCTGACGGGCTCCGGCGGACACTGACGGACCCCGGCTGGCGCGGGTCCCGGAACGACCTCCGCCGCCGGCCCCCACCCCGGGGGCCGGCGGCGGAGGCCCGGTCGGGGGCATGGGCCATCGGCCACGGGTCCGGCGACGGCGACCGCGGACGCCCCGCTCCTTATGACAACGGCATTGACGTGCGGGAGTGCCGCCGGTTTCATGGCTCGCACTTCCCGCCCGTGTCACCCCCTGTGACCGGTGCGGGTGTTCCCCCACACGTGCACCCCACGAACAAGGCGGTGATCCGTTGGCATCGACGGTGAAGGACGCGAGCGGCGGCCCGAGAGCGGACGCGCGAGGCTCCCACGTCACGATGCGCAAGTCGCTCGGCCTGCTGGACGGAGCGGCGATCGCCGCCTCCAGTACGGCCGCCACCAGCAGCATCGGGATCGGCCTGGGCCTGATGGCCGGGGTGGTCGGCCTGCACCTTCCGGCGATCATGTTGCTGGCCTTCCTGCCGGTGCTCGCCATCGCCGGCGGGTACGGGCGGCTGAACGCCGTCGAGCCGGACGCGGGCAGCAGCTATCGCTGGGTCGGGCGCACCCTCCACCCCTGGCTGGGCTTCCTGACCGGGTGGGTGAACACCGTGGGGACCGTGGTCTTCATGGCGTACACCACGACCGTCACCGGCTCGTCGATCATCCAGCTGCTGGACCAGGCC
The DNA here is from genome assembly GCF_040629945.1 of Kitasatospora sp. NPDC005856. Taxonomy (NCBI): domain Bacteria; kingdom Bacillati; phylum Actinomycetota; class Actinomycetes; order Kitasatosporales; family Streptomycetaceae; genus Kitasatospora; species Kitasatospora sp. NPDC005856. Next base: position 14,556 of record NZ_JBEXWT010000089.1, read on the forward strand.
CACGTCCGCAGCGTCGCCGGGCTGCGGCTCGACGCCGACTCGACCGTCCAGTGCACCCTGATCGGCCTGGTGGTGCTGGTGGCCGCCGCGCTGGTCGCGGTGCGCGGGCTGGACCTGGCGGCCCGGCTGCAGAAGGCGCTGCTGGTCTTCGAGTACGCCGTGCTGCTCGGCTTCTGCGGCTACGGGCTGTTCGCCGGCGACCAGCCGTTCTCGCTCCAGTGGTACAACCCCTTCGACATCCCTTCCTTCGGCGCGGTCGCCCAGGGCATGGTGCTGGCGGTGTTCTGCTACTGGGGCTTCGAGTCGGTGTTCAGCGTCGGCGAGGAGGTGCGCGACCCGCGGGACGCCTCCCGCGGCGGCCTGCTGGCCCTGGTGGTGATGCTGGCGCTGTTCCTGCTCGCCGGAACGGCCTTCCAGCGGGTGCTGCCGATCGACGAACTGGCCGACAACGGCGCCCACGGACTGACCTACTTCGGCGCCAAGCTCGCCGAACAGCCCCTGGCCGCACTGCCGTTGATCGCGCTGATGTTCTCCGCCGTGGCCTCGCTGCAGTCCTCGGTGATCCCGACCGCCCGCGGGATGTACGCGATGGGGCGCGACCGGGTGCTCGGCCCGGTCTGGACCCGGCTGCACCCCCGGCACGCCACGCCCGCCCTCGGCACCCTGCTGATCACCGGCGTCGCGGTCGCGCTGGCACTGGCCTCGATCGCCATCCCGACCGTCAACGACCTGATCTCGGCCGCGGTCAACGCGATCGGCATCGTCGTCGCGCTCTACTACGCGCTGACCGCCGTCGCCGCCGCCGTCCGGTTCCGCGGACTGCTGCGCACCGCCCCGCTGGAGGGGCTGCGCGCGGTGGTCGGGCCGCTGCTGGGCGCGGCGGCACTGCTCCTCGTCGGCGGATACCTGGCCTGGACCTTCTACGACTCCACGGACCATTTCGAACTCGCCGCGGACAACGGATGGTTCGAGCTGTCCGTGGTGATCATCATGATCGTCAGCGGACTGCCCGCGGCGGCCTGGGCCCGCTGGCGGCGGCGCTCGCCGTACTTCCTGCGGGAGGGCGCGGTGGCCGAGTAGACCCGTTGCCAGGCAGGACGATCCACGAGGACACGAGAACGGAGCACCACCCATGACCGAGGCCGATCTGGTCTTCACCCACGGCCCCGTCCACACCGGCGACGCGGCCCGCACCCGGGCCGGCGGCCTGGCCGTCGTCGGCGAACGCATCGTCGCCGTCGGGCACGACGAGGTGCGGGAGCTCATCGGGCCGAGGACGGAGGTCGTCGACCTCACCGGCAAGCTGCTGCTGCCCGGCTTCCAGGACGCCCACATCCACGCGGTGTTCGGCGGCGCCGAGCTGGCCTCCTGCGACCTCACCGGGACGGTCGGCGTCGCCGACTACCTGGAGCGCATCCGGGCGTACGCCGAGGCCAACCCGGAGCAGGAGTGGATCACCGGCAGCGGGTGGTCGATGGAGAGTTTCGAGGGCGGCCTGCCCACCCGGCAGCTGCTCGACTCCGTCGTCCCCGACCGGCCGGTGTACCTGACCAACCGGGACCACCACGGCGCCTGGGCCAACACCAGGGCGCTGGAACTCGCCGGGCTCACCGCCGACACCCCCGACCCGGCCGACGGACGGATCGAGCGCGAGGCCGACGGCACCCCGGGCGGAACGCTCCAGGAGGGAGCCACCGCGCTGGTCGCCCGGCTGCTGCCGCCCTCGACCGCCGCCGACCGGCTCGACGGACTGCTGCGCGCCCAGCGGCTGCTGCACTCGCTCGGCATCACCGGCTGGCAGGACGCGCTGCTCGGCGTGTTCAACGGCCAGCCCGACCCGTCCGACGCCTACCTGGCCGCCGCCCGCTCCGGCGCGCTGACCGCCCGGGTGACCGGCGCGCTCTGGTGGGACCGTGACCGCGGTGCCGAACAGATCCCCGAACTCGTGCGGCGGCGCGCGGAGTTGAGCCACGGGCGGTTCCGGGCCGGCTCGGTGAAGATCATGCAGGACGGCATCGCGGAGAACTTCACCGCCGCGATGACCAGCCCCTACCTGGACGGCTGCGGCTGCGCCACCGCCAACTCCGGCCTCAGCTTCGTCGATCCGGCGGCGCTGTGCGGCTACGTCACCGAACTGGACGCGCTCGACTTCCAGGTGCACTTCCACGCGCTCGGCGACCGGGCCGTGCGCGAGGCCCTGGACGCCATCGAGGCCGCCCGCACCGCCAACGGCCGGCGCGGCGCCCGGCACCACCTCGCCCACCTCCAGGTGGTCCACCCGGACGACCTCCCGCGCTTCGCCCGGCTCGGCGCCGTCGCCAACATCCAGCCGCTCTGGGCCGCGCACGAGCCGCAGATGGACGAACTGACCATCCCCTTCCTCGGGCCGGAGCGGGCCGCCTGGCAGTACCCGTTCGGCTCCCTCCAGCGGGCCGGCGCCACCCTGGCGGCGGGCAGCGACTGGCCGGTGAGCAGCCCGGACCCGCTGGCGGGGCTGCACGTGGCGGTCAACCGGATGGAACCGGAGGCCACCGACGGGCGGGTCTTCCTGCCCGAGCAGCGGCTCGACCTGGGCTCGGCCATCGCCGCCTACACGGCCGGCACCGCGTACCTCAACGGGCACGACGACGCCGGCGTGCTGGCGGTCGGGCGGCTCGCGGACCTGGTGGTGCTCGACCGGGACATCCTCACCGGGCCGCCGGAGGAGATCGCCCAGGCCCGGGTGGAACGGACGTACGTCGGCGGGCAGCTGGTGCACGCGGCGGGCTGAGCCGGGCAGGCGAGGGGCCGGACGGGCCGTCGGCGGTGGGCACACGGGGGCTCACCGCCGGCGGCCGGTCGCGTCTCCGGGCCCGGCCGGTGCCCCCGGCGGGCCCGCGGCGCCGCCATCACGGCCGCCATCACGGCCGCCGCCACAGCCCCTGCGCCAGCCGTCGGGCTGCCGTCCTCAGCCGCCGGCCGCTCGCAGGCGGGCGTCGGCGGCTTCCAGGAGCAGGTCCAGGGCGCACGGGTAGCCGCTGCGGCGCATGTCGGCGGTGAGCAGGTGGGCGGTGGCCGCGATGTGGGGGTGGTCGGCGGCGTCGACGCGGGCGTAGGAGGCCTGCCAGACCTGGAGGTCGGCGTTCTGGGCGGCGGCCGGGAGGGCGAGCGCGGCGGCGTCCAGGGCGGCGAAGCCGAGGCTCTGGTCGACGAAGGCGTGGTAGATCCGGACGGCCTCCGGGTCGGGGAAGCCCGCCGTGCGCAGCAGGCCGAGGATCGCCTCGACGGCGGCGAGTTCATGGGTGCGGCCGGTGGTGCGGTGGGCGGCGAGTATGGCCGCCTGCGGGTGGGCCTGGTAGCTGGCGTGGATGCGCAGGCCGATGGCGCGCAGGTCGGCGCGCCAGTCGCCGCTGGGCTGCCAGCCGCGCTGGGCGCGGCCGATCAGCTCGTCGGCGATGGCGAGCAGCAGGTCGTCGGTGCTGTGGAAGTAGCGGTAGACCGCGCTCGGGTCGGCGCCGAGCGCGGCGCCGAGCCGTCGTACCGTGAGCGCCTCGGCGCCGTGGTTGCCGATCAGCCGGATCGCGGTCTCGATGATCAGCTCGGCGGACAGCACCACGCCCTGTTTGGTGGGGCGGCGCCGGCGTCGCTGCGGTTCGGGGACTACGCGGTCGGTCATCCCCCGAGATTATGCCCACACCGTTGACGTAGACCAGGGGTCGGACACCGCCCGCGCGCCGCCGGGGACTCAGCCCTCGGCGTGGGCCGGCGCCCAGGCGGTGCCGTTGTGGAAGTAGTCCGGCGCGCCCTGCCTGCCCACGGTGCGGAACGGCTGATTGTCGCCGAGGTCCACCCGCATCGTTCCCTTGCGGCCGTCCTTGCCGGTCCACACCAGTTCGAGGAACCAGCTGACGTCCTGGGAACGGGTGGAGGCGTCCACGTCGATCACCTGCGGGTCGGCGGCCGAGATCCGGTACGGGAAGTCCGTCGTGCCGGTCTTCCGTGCGCCCTCCCGGCCCGGGACGGGGGTGACGCGCGGCGTGGGCGCGTCGAGGTCCACCGCGAAGGACGCCGGTTCGAGCCCGCCGCCGCAGCCGGACCCGGGCGTGTAGGCGTTCCACTTGGGGGCGGGCCGGGTGCTGACCACCTGCACGGACATGGCGTTCAGCACGACGGTGTCCGCGCTCGCGCCCAGAGCGGTCAGCTCGATCCGCAGGTGCCCGGCCGGGACCAGGCGCTGGGAGGCCGCCCAGCTGTCGATCCGGCCGGAGGACGACGGGGGCGGGGTCACCTGGGCGGGGGAGCGGGCGGAGAGGAACCACTGGTCGCAGGGGCTGCCCCAGTTGTTGTTGAGGACACTGACGTTGAAGGGCGCGGGAAGGTCCTCGGGGATCGCCGAGGCCGTCGGGGAGACGGTCGCGGCGGCGGTCGGGGCGGCGGTCGGGGACGGGGTGTCCGCAGCGGCGGAGCCCGCGGGGGCCGGCGGCGCGGGGGCACCGGTGGGCGCGGTGCCGGCCGCCGCGGTGGCGGCGGCGGACGGTCCGGCCGCGCCCGTCGTCGAGGGGTTCGGCGTGCCACCGGGGTGGCGCAGGACGAGGACCGACACCAGGGCGGCCACCGCGGCGACGGCGGTCGCGCTCAGCAGTATCCGGTTGCGGGCTCGGCGGCGCGGTTCGGCGGACGGCGGTACGGGGAGCACGATGCTCACCTCCTCCTCCGGCGTGGTGACGGACTCCGGCTCGGGCAGGGCGGCGGGAGCGGGCGTGGGAGCGGGCAGGGCAGCGGGAGCGGGCGTGGGAGCAGGAGCGGGAGCTGGCGCAGGCGTGGGAACGGCCTGCGGCGCGCTCTTCCGCGCGGCCGCGGCCGCCGGTGTGCCGCCCGAGGAGGCCTCCCGGCGGCGGGCCGCGTCGGCCAGGATCCAGCGGCGGTGCAGTTCGACCAGTTCCTCGGTACCGGCCCCGCAGACCCGGGCCAGCCGCTCCACCGGTGCGTACTCGGTCGGTACGGCGGCGCCGTTGCAGTAGCGGTGCAGGGTGGAGGTGCTGACGTGCAGCCGGGTGGCCAGGGCCCCGTAGCTGCGGCCCGAACGCTCCTTGAGGTCGCGCAGCATCGCCGCGAACTCCTCGGTCTCCACACTCATCTGCTGCCCTTCCCCCACCCCGGCCTGGCCCGGGATGCCGTCGGTGATCACCGTACCGGCAGGTCGGGCGGGGTCCGGAGCAGGGGCGAGGGGTGCGAGGGGTGCGAGGTGGGCGGGTCAGCTCCGGCCCGCCGTCTCCGTGGAGGCGGCCGCGTCGGCGACGCTCTCCCGGTACAGGCCGAGCTTCGGCTGCTTGCCGACCTTCGCGCCGGCGCCGAGCGGGAAGTTCCGGGTGTCGGAGTTGGGCATCTGGTCGTCGGGCAGGACGTCCAGCTCGTCCACGTCGGCCACGCCGCCGCTGCCGGGGTTGAGGTCGACCACCGCGTAGGTGCTCTTGCCGGGGGCCAGCGGGTAGGCCGGCGGGCCGCCCAGCCCGCCCGGAACCAGCGGGCTGAGGTCGCCGCCGTGGCCGGGGGCCTTCGAGCTGCCGAGGCTGACGAGCGGGTAGTAGCTGAGGCCGCAGTAGGCGGCGGACTGGTTGTGCACCTCGATCACCCGCTGGTCGGGCGATCCGGCCCGGGTGGTCACCTTGACCGTCAGCTTGTCGGCCTTGCAGGGGTGGGTGTAGGCGTACGCCTCGTCGCCACCGGTCCCGGCCCCGCCGCCCGTGGCGGGGACCACGGGGGTCTTGGGGCGGGCGGAGCCGCCTCCGGCGGGCGCCGCGGTGGCCGGGGCCGCCGGGGCCGGTGCGCCGGCGGTCGGCTGGGCGGCGGGTGCGGCGGGTGCCGCGGCACCGGGGGCGGCCGGGGTGGTCCGGGCGGGCTTCGCGGGCTGGGCCGCGTCGCCGCCGTCCGGGCCGCAGGCGGTCAGGGTGAGGGCGGCGCCCAGGGCGAGGGCGGCCGGGACGAACAGGGCGCGGCGAGCGGACACGGCACGGCGAGCGGACATGGAGGTTCCCCCGTAAGAGACGCGGATGAAGGAGCGGACCGGGCGGCGGGCCATCGGCGCCGACCGCTGGGCAGAACTCTGGTCCGCCGTCCGACCGGTGCGCCAGGCTTCCCGGCCAAGCCGGGACGCTGGAACGGTTCCATGCCCTCTGACCTGCGGTTTCGCTGCCCCCTGGAACAGCCTGCCGGAACGTTCCAGAGCCCCTCCGCGGCCCCGCCGGCCGCCCGCCGCCCCTCCCCTTCGCCCTCCGTCCGCCCCGGCCGGTGCCACCGCGCCGCAGCGGCGCTCCGCCCGCGCGGCCACCCGGGTGACGGGGGTTTGGCCGTCCGGCCGCCACGGAACGACTTCCCGCCGTACCGGCAGCGGCACCAGACGGTGCCCGAACCCGAGGGGTGGCATGGCGTCCGCAGACTCCCAGGGGTCCCCCCGGCAGGCACGGGCGCTGACGCTCGCCCGGAAGCCGAAGCTGTGGCTCTTCCCGGCCGTCCTGTGCGGTCTGCTGGCCGTCCTCCTCTCCCTGCTCTACATGGGGGGCATCCTCAACCCGAGCGGCCATCTGCACCGGCTGCCGATCGCCCTGGTGAACGAGGACCAGGGCCCGCCGCCGCCCGGCCAGGCGGAGCCCCTCGGCGCCCGGCTGGCCGCCGCGGTGGTGGCCGGCACCCCCGACAGCACCGTCGAGTGGCGGCAGGTGGACGCGGCCGGGCTGAGCGAGCAGCTCGCCTCCGGCAAGGTCTACGGCGCGCTGGTCGTCCCACAGGGCTTCAGCCACGACGTCACCGCGCTGGTCACCGGCGGCGCCACCGAACGGCCGACCGTGACCGTGCTGACCAACCCCGGCATGGGCAGCCTCGGTTCCTCGATCGCCGCGCAGATCGCCCAGAACGCCGCCCACCAGGCCTCGCTGGCGGCCGGCGGTCAGCTGCTGGCCGCCGTGCCCCCCTCCGGCGCCCCGGGCCCGGACACCGGCGCCACCGCCCGGCTGCTGCTCGCCGACCCGATCGCCGTCACCACGCAGGTCGGCCACCCGATCGGAGGCCACAGCGGGCTCGGCCTGAGCGCCTTCTACTTCACCCTGCTGGCCGTGCTGACCGGCTTCATCGGCGGCAACATCATCCACAACGGCGTCGACGGCGCGCTCGGCTACAGCGACAGCGAGATCGGCCCCTGGCACACCCGCCGCCCCACCGTCCCGATCAACCGCACCCAGACCCTGCTGCTCAAGATGGTCATGACGGCCGGGATCACGCTGCTCACCACCTCGCTGGTGCTGCTCTGCTCGGTCGGCGTCCTCGGCATGGACGCCCCGCACCAGGCGCTGCTGTGGATCTTCTCCTACTGCGCGAGCCTCGCCGTGGGCCTCGGGGTTCAGGCGATCAACGCCGCGTTCGGCGGGATCGGGCAGCTGGTGTCGATGTTCGTCTTCATCGCGCTGGCGCTGCCCTCCTCCGGCGCCACGATCCCGCTCCAGGCGGTTCCCGGCTTCTACCGCTTCCTGGGCGTCTTCGAGCCGATGCGCCAGCTCAGCGACGGCATCCGGGCGATCCTCTTCTTCGACGCCCGGGCCGACGCCGGGCTGACCCGCGGCTGGGTCATGATCGGCGTCGGCGTCGCGCTGGCCCTGCTGTTCGGCTTCGGGATGACCCGCTACTACGACCGCAAGGGCCTGCACCGCTGGACGCCCCAGCCGTCCGACTAGGGCGTCCGGTGGCGTCAGGCCTCGGCCCTGGTGACGGTCACCTTCAGGTGCTTCATGATCGGCTGGTCGCTCTGGGTGCTGTAGTCGCCGATCGCGCACAGCACGTTCAGCTCCGGCATGTAGCCGGCCGCGCAGCCGCGCGGGATGTCGTACGGGACGGCCAGGTAGCCCCGCACCGAGCGGGTGGAGCCGTCCCGGGCGGTGCTGGTGACGTCCACCCGGTCGAACTCGGCCAGGCCGCGTTCGCGCATGTCGTCCTTGTTCATGAAGACCAGGGTGCGCAGGTTCCTGATGCCCCGGTAGCGGTCGTCGTCCGAGTAGATGGTGGTGTTCCACTGGTCGTGCGAGCGCATCGTGCCCAGCGCCAGGGTGCCCGGTTCGGGGACGACGTCGGGCAGCGGGGCGGCGGAGAACTCGGCCTTGCCGGAGGGGGTGTCGAAGACCAGCTCGCGGGCCGGCTGCTTGATCCGGAAGCCCAGCGGCAGCCGCACCCGGCGGTTGAAGTCCTCGAAGCCGTCCAGGACCCGGGCCATGGTGTCGCGGATGCGGTCGTAGTCCTCGATGTACCACTCCCAGGGGGTGGGGCTGTCCGGCAGCGCCGCGCGGGCCATCCCGGCGACGATCGCGGGCTCGGAGAGCAGGTGCGGCGAGGCCGGGCGCTTCATGCCGACCGACAGGTGCACCATGCTCATCGAGTCCTCGACAGAGGTGGACTGCACCCCGGCCCGCTGGTGGTCCTTCTCGGTCCGGCCCAGGCACGGCAGGATCAGCGCGGCCCGTCCGTGCACCAGGTGGCTGCGGTTCAGCTTGGTGCTCACCTGGACGGTCAACTCGCAGGATTCCAGAGCCTGGTAGGTGTACGGGCTGTCGGGCGCGGCGAGCGCGAAGTTGCCGCCCATGCCGACGAACACCGTGACGTCGCCGCGCCGCATCGCCTCGATCGTGCGGACGGTGTCCAGCCCGTGCTCGCGCGGCGGCTCGATCCCGCACACCTCGGCGAGCCGGTCCAGGAAGGCGGTGGCGGGCCGGTGGTCGATGCCGCAGGTGCGGTTGCCCTGGACGTTGCTGTGCCCGCGCACCGGGGAGGGGCCGGCCCCCTCGCGGCCCAGATTGCCGCGCAGCAGAAGGAGGTTGACGATCTCGCGGACGGTGTCCACCCCGTGCTCGTGCTGGGTGACGCCAAGGCACCAGCTGAAGATCGAGCGGTCGGCCTCCCGGTAGACCCGCGCCGCCTTGAGGATGTCGGCCCGGTCCAGCCCGCTCTGCCGCTCGATCTCCGCCCAGGGCGTGGCCGCGCAGAGGTCGCGGTAGGCCTCGAAGCCGGCGGTGTGGCGGTCGATGAACAGCCGGTCCAGCGCCCGTTCGTCGGTCGCGGACTGCTCCAGGATCGCCTTCGCCATGCCGCGCAGCAGTGCCATGTCGCCGCCGATCCGCGGCTGGAGGTTCAGGGTGCTGGTGCGGGTGGACCGGTTCAGCGCCATGTCGGTGAAGTCGTGCGGAATGATCGTGCGGGTCGCCGCCGCCTCGACCAGCGGGTTGACGTGCACGATCTGCGCGCCGCGCTTGTACGCCTCGGCGAGCGAGGTGAGCATCCGGGGCGCGTTGGAGGCCGCGTTGACGCCCAGGATGAACAGCGCGTCCGTGACCTCCCAGTCCTTGAGGTCGACCGTCCCCTTCCCGGTGCCGAGCGCGGCCTGCAGGGCCCGGCCGCTGGCCTCGTGGCACATGTTGGAGCAGTCGGGCAGGTTGTTGGTGCCCAGCTCGCGGGCCAGCAGCTGGTAGAGGAAGGTCGCCTCGTTGCCGAGCCGGCCGGAGGTGTAGAACGCGGCCCGGTCGGGGTCTTCCAGCCCGCGCAGGGTACGGCCGACCAGCTCGAAGGCGTCCTTCCAGGTGATCGGGACGTAGCGGTCGGTGGCCGGGTCGTAGACCATCGGCTCGGTGAGCCGGCCCTGGTCCTCCAGCGCGAAGTCGCTCCACCCGGACAGCTCGGTCACCGTGTGGGCGGCGAAGAACTCCCGGCCGACCCGCTTGCGGGTCATCTCCCAGGTGACGTGCTTGATCCCGTTCTCGCAGATGTCCAGGTGCAGGCCCTTGGTGTCGTCGGGCCAGGCGCAGCCGGGGCAGTCGAAGCCGGTCCGCTCGTGGTTCATCCGCATCACCGCGCGCGGTCCGTCCAGGTACGCGCCCTCGCGGAGCAGGAAGCGGGTGACGCTCTTGGCGGCGCCCCAGCCGGCGGCCGGGTGGTGGTACGCCCCGGCGTGGGGCGGGCCGGCGGGGGAGGGGCCGACCTCCTCCTGCTCCCGGGGTTCCCGGGGTTCCTTCGGAGGAGTGGTGGCGGCGTCGTCGGAGGTGGTCACGGTACTCGCCTTCCGTCGCACGGGGTCGGACACCCGGCATCGGGTCGACGCTACGTCCGACGGCCGCGCCCCGCGCGTCGAGCGGTCGTCCGCGTCGGTCACGCCCCCGGCTCCCGGCGTCGGTCACGCCCCGGGCTTCCGGCGTCGGTCACGCCCCGGGCTTCCGGCGTCGGTCACGCCCCGGGCTTCCGGCGTCGGTCATGCCCCCGGCAGGCCGGCGAGCGCGGTGGCCAGCTCCGTGCGCCGGGCGACCTCCAGCAGCGCGCGGGCCATCACCGAGCCGGGCTCCCGGGCGGCGGTCACCAGGGCGACCGGTGCACTGTGCACCGGCTCCGTCAGCGGGACGGCCCGCATCCCGTGCGGCACGCCGAACACGTGCAGCCACGCGTACGGCACGACGCTCGCCCAGTGCCCGGTGCGGACGTGGGCGAAGAGCGAGGCCACCGAGTCGGTCTCGACCCGCGGCGCCGGCTCCAGCCCGAGGCCCGCGAACACCTCGTCCAGCACCCGGCGGCCCTGCATGCCCGGGTGCAGCAGGCACAGCGGCAGCCGGGAGGCCTCCGCCCAGGTCGCCCGCGGGTGCTGGGCCAGCTCCTCGGCCGGACCGGTCAGCAGGACGTACCGCTCCTCGTACAGCGGGAGCGCGCGCAGGTCGTCGTGGCCCGGCCCGGGCAGGTAGGTGATGCCCGCGTCGATCTCGAAATTCCGCACCTGGCGCAGGAGTTCCTCGGAGCGCAGGTCGGTGGAGAGCTCCACGGCGGCCAGCGGGTGGGCGGTGCAGAACGGCCCGGTGAGCAGCGACACGGCGCCCGAGGCGGTCGGCACCGAGCCGATCCGCAGCCGTCCGCTCAGGCCGGTGCGCAGTGCGTCCACCTCGTCCCGCAGGGCGTCCCGGTCGGCCAGGATGCGCTGCGCCCAGAGCACGATCCGCTCGCCCTCGGGGGTCAGGCCCTCGAAGGCGCGGCCGCGCCGCACCAGCAGCACCTTCAGCTCGTCCTCCAGCTTGCGCAGCGCCTCGGACAGGGCGGGCTGGGAGACGTGGCAGGCCTGGGCGGCGCGGGCGAAGTGGCGCTCCCGGGCGAGCGCCACGAGGTACTCGAGCTGGCGGAACAGCATCTCCTACTCGACCCCGGTGGCGGCGGCCGTGGGGGCGGCCGCGGGGGTGGTGTCGACGCGGTCCGTGCGGGTGTAGACGTTCATCGAGTCGCCGCGCAGGAAGCCGACCAGGGTCAGCCCGCTCTCCTCGGCGAGGTCCACGGCCAGCGAGGACGGCGCGGAGACCGCCGCCAGCACCGGGATGCCCGCCATCACGGCCTTCTGCACCAGTTCGAAGGAGGCCCGGCCGCTGACCATCAGCACCGTGCCGCGGGCCGGCAGCAGCCCCTCGCGCAGCGCGTGACCGACCACCTTGTCCACCGCGTTGTGCCGTCCCACGTCCTCGCGCAGGCAGAGCAGCCGCCCCTCGGCGTCGAACAGTCCGGCCGCGTGCAGGCCGCCGGTGCTGTCGAAGACCTTCTGGGCGGCGCGCAGCCGGTCGGGCAGCGCGGAGAGCAGGGCGGGGGTCACGCGCAGCCCGTCCTCGGCGACGCTCCACGGCGCGGTGGTGCGCACCGCGTCCAGGCTGGCCTTGCCGCACAGGCCGCAGGAGGAGGTGGTGTAGAAGTTGCGCTCCAGCGAGGCGTCGGGGGCGGGCACACCGGGGGCGAGCAGGACGTCCACCACGTTGTAGGTGTTGCCGCCGTCGGCGGTGGCGCCGGCGCAGTAGCGGATGCCGGCCACCTGCCCGGCGGCGTGCACCGCGCCCTCGCTGACCAGGAACCCGGCGGCCAGGTCGAAGTCGTTGCCGGGGGTGCGCATGGTCACCGTCAGCGGGCGTCCACCGACCCGGATCTCCATCGGCTCCTCGGCGGCCAGGGTGTCGGGACGGTACGAGGGCGCGCCCTGGCGCAGGCGCAGCACTCTGCGGGGGACGGTCACTCGGCCCATGGTCGTCGGCTCCTCGGTGGTGTCGGCCAGGTCTGTACGGATGAATCCTCCCTCCTCGCGGCGGTGCGCGGGGCCGGCGGGCCGTGCGCCGGGCCGGCCAGGGGGTCGGGTGGCGTGCCGGTCCGGGGCCTGGGCGGTGGTCCGGGCAGGTGGCGGCGGCTGTGCGCGGCGGTGACCGCCAGGCAGAGCAGGCCGACGGCCGCCATGCCCGCCAGCAGCGCCGGGTACGAGGCGTGGCCGGCGGTGCCGGCGAGTAGCAACGGGGTGAGGAAACCGCTGGAGGTGGTGCTCTGGTAGAGCGACGCGGAGGCCGGCCCCCCGGCGCGTGGGGTGAGCCGCTCCACCTCGTGCAGCCCCGCGCCGAGCGTCAGCCCGTACCCGGTGCCGAGGACGACGGCGGCGGCCACCACCAGGCCCACCGAGTCACGGGCGGCGGCGAGGGAGCCGAGCAGCAGTCCGGCGATCACGGTGGCCATCGCGGTGAGGGTGGCCCGCGCGCTGCCCACGTCGTCCAGCCGGGCGGCGAAGGGCTGGGTGACCACGCCCGTGGCCAGGGTCAGCGCCGCGACCAGGCCGCTGAACAGCGGGGCGTAGCCGGGCACCCGGTCGGCGACCAGCGGGGGCAGCACCACGTACGCCACGGTGGCGGCGCCCAGCACGGCCGGGCTGGCGGGCAGGACGACGTAGCGGAACCGGGGGTGGCGGACGGCCGCCGTGCCGGGCGGTGGCGCGTCCGGCGCCGGTGAGGTGCGTGCCGGTTCGCCTTCGAGGCTCCGGACGGTCTCCGGGAGGCCCCGGGTGGCCCGCAGCACCAGCAGACAGCCCAGGGCGTGGACGAGACCGGGCAGCGCCATCGGGCCGGGCAGCCACTCGGCGATCACCCCGGAGGCCAGCGCGCCCGCCGCGAAGCCCGTACCCGTGGCGTACATCGCCCGGCGGGCTCCCCGCTCGGGCGGGACGGCGGGCCCGGAAAGCTCGCGCAGCCAGGCCGTCCCGGCCAGGAAGACCAGCCCGGCCGCGAAACCGGTGGCCAGCCGGGCGGCGTACACCGACGGCTCGTGGGGCAGGGTCAGCAGCACGCTGGCGGCGGCGGACAGGCCCAGCGCGCCGCGCACCGTCCGCCGCCGGCCGTACCGCTCGGCGGCGGGCCCGCCCAGCAGTAGCCCGGGCACCAGGCCGACCAGGTAGACCGAGAACATCGCGGCCAGTGAGAGCGCCGACCAGTCGGTGCGCGCCCGGTACACGGTGGCCAGTGCGGTGAACTGGTTGGCGCCCCAGGCGGCGACGGCGACGGCGGCGGCCGCCGGAAGCCAGTGGGCGGTGCGGGGCACGGGCATTCCGTCAGTGCTGCCCATGCGCTTTCCTGCCCCGTTTTCCGGCTTTTCGGCCATTCCTGGATTTCCGCAGGTCCAGTGTGCGGTCCGCCGCCGATGGGCGTCAAAGAGGCCATTCCTGTGAGCCGATAAGCGGCGCCTATCGCCGCCTATCGCCGCCTGTCGCCGAATCGAGGGGAATTCCGGCCCTGGAAATGACGTAAAGCGCCGGATGTCCAAAAGAAGTACCAGTCCCGGAAACCCCGATGGGGAATTCCGTTCCGGCTACATCGTGCCGCCCACCGACAGCACCATCGCGCTGGCCGCGCCGCCCGGTGTCTCGTAGTTCACCGTCTCCCCGGCGTGGCGGCCCAGCAGCGCCTTCCCGAGCGGGCTGTCGAAGGTCACCAGGGTGAGGTCGCGTTCCTCCGCCACCTCCGAGATCTCGACGGTCTCCTCCGTGCCGTCGTCGAACCGCACGGTCACCGTCGATCCCACCCCGACCACGCGCACGGACGGCTTCCCGGCCACCTCGGCCTCCCGCAGCCGTGCCTCCAGTTCGGTGATCCGCCGGTCCAGCCGGGTCACCTCCGAGGCGCGCTGCAGTTCGTCCGCCGCGTCCGCCCGGTCCCCCGTCGGCTCCACGCCGCGCAGCGTCGCGGCCACCTTCCCCCGATCCGCCCGCAGTTGTGCCAGCTCCTCCTGCACCGCACGCAGGCCCTCGGCACTGATCGGTTCCGGCCCACCGCTCATCCCAAGCTCCCGGGGCTGCTCGTCACACGCTCGAACACCGGCCGCCTCCCATTACCCCACCCCCCGGGGCCGCGGGCAACTCCGCGACGGCGGCCGCCCCGACGCGGACTCCGACCGGGGTGGCCTCCCGGGCCGAGCCCGGCACCGCTCGCCGGCGGCCGGCCGGCCGCCGGCGCGTCGAGGGGAGGGACCGGCCCCGGGCGAACCGCCCGCCGACCCGCCGTGCGGTGCCGGGCGTCACGAGGTGAGGATCGGGACCGGCCTCGGCCGTGCCTCCCGCGCCGGGACGACCGGTCCGAGGAAGGCGCTCGGTGTGCCGTGCCATGACACGTGCAGGGCCTCCCGCGCCCGCGTGCACGCCACGAAGAGCAGGCTCAACTCGCCGTCGAGGTCCTCCTGGTGCTGCTGCGGGTCGGTGTCCACCGGGGTGAGCGCGCTGCGCATGGGCACCAGGCCGTCGCTCACGCCCACCACGGCGACGCAGCGGAACTCCAGCCCCTTCATCCGGTGCATGGTGCCGATCCGCACGCCGGGGGACGGGGCGTTGCCGAGACGGTGGGCCGGTGTCCCGTTCCGCTCCAGGGCCTCGGCGATGTCGCGGCCGAACCGGACGGTCCGTACGGCGACTCCGATGTCCTCGGGGCTCACGCCGGAGGCGGTCCACTCCTCGACGCGGGCGACGAGGGCCCGGATCTCCTCGGCCTGGTCGAGGTGGCCGCGGACGTCGGGGTGCGCGCCGTGCAGGGTCGAGTGGTAGCCGGCCAGCGACTCCTCGCCGCCGTCCATGTCGTCCGGGCGTTCGCCGGTCAGCAGGGAGGCGGACCAGCTGAGGATCTCCTGCGTCGTCCGGTAGTTGACCCGGAGTCGGGAGGAACGGCCGACCACGTGGATGCCGAGCGAGCGCAGCGAGACCTTGTTCCCGTAGATCCGCTGGTGCGGATCGCCGGCGAGGAACAGGTCGTCCGGCCCGGCGGCCACGACGGCGCGCAGGAAGCGCCACTGGACGGGGTGCAGGTCCTGTGCCTCGTCGATCACCACGTGGCGGAACGGGCGGTCGCCGCCCTCGTCGAGGGTCCGTGCGGCCCGCGCGCAGACCTGGAGGGGCGTCAGCTCCCCGGCCCGGCCCAGCTCCTCCTCGAACGCGGCCACCGCGCGCCACAGTTCGGCCCGCTCCGGCGTCCCGAGGGCCTTGCCCCGGCCGGTCCGCGATGTCTTCAGGTACTGCTCCCGGCTCTCGACCGCCTGGGCCAGGACGACCTGTCGCCACTCCTGGTCGAGGAACAGGTCGGTGAACCCGACGCCGAGCCGGCGGGCGACCCGGCCCCAACGGGCGAGGACGGCGCTCTGCTGGAAGAGGACCTTCGCCGGGGCGCCGCCGCGGGAACGGCGCAGGACCTCGTCGGCCAGGGCGTCGACGGTGACCACCCGGACCTTTGCCAGGACCCGCCCGTCCGTGACGAGCAGCGCGAGGCAGCGTTCCAGCTCCGCGGCGAGGTCTCCGGAGAAGGTGGTCAGCAGAATCGATCCGTCAGGCGCGTCCGCGGGCAACCGGCGGGCCAGGTGGTAGGCGCGGTGCAGGGCCACCACCGTCTTCCCCGTGCCGGGGCCACCGGTCACCCGGGCCGGGCCGTTGTACGACTCCCGGTAGGCGACCCGGTACTGGGCCGGGTGCAGGAAGATCCGCCAGGCGTCGAAGGGGCGTTCCAGGATCTCCAGCAGCTCGTCGGGGCCGGACACCAGGGCGACCCGGCCGCGGGCCCGGGCCATCGCCGAGACCAAGCCGTCGGCGGAGTGCTCGACGCTCGCGGGGGCGGCCGCCCGGGCGTACGCCTGGACGATCTCGCGGTCGATCTCGGCCGGCTCCATCCCGCTCGCCAGGCCGACCAGGACGTCGAACTGCTGCTCCGGCAGCACCCGGTGGAGCGCTTCCAGATGGGCCTCGTCGGGGAGCAGCCGGATGATCGGCAGGATCTCCTCGTCGACGCCCAGGCTGCGCAGGACCTTGTCGGAGCGGTCGGCGAACAGCCGTCGGGGCTCGTCGGCGGCCAGGGCCTTCAGCGACCGGGAGGCCCGCTCCAGCGCGACGTCGTTGCGGATCTCGACGCCGTGGGTGGCGGCGTTGACCGAGGCCCGGTGCTTGCAGGCCCAGTCGTTGGCCTTGTCGTGCGGAAGGACCTTCAGCAGGAGGTAGCCGTCGCCCCGGTCGGCCTTGAGGACGACCCCGCGCCAGAAGTCGGTGATCCGGATGGTCCGGATCCGGGGGTCGCGCTGGTTGGTGAGCTTCTCCAGGTGCACGCCGCTGTGCGTGGCCTCGGTGAACTTCTCGAAGGTCTCGAACACCCGCCGCTGCACCGGCTTCTCCAGCGCCGCGAACTCCATCAGGAAGTCCCGGTGCATGCCCAGCGTCGCCACCCCGGCCCCCTCGCGCCCGTGCCCGTCCGTCGGTCCGCCCGGGCAGTGCGTTTCACTGTACTGGCCCGGATGATCACTCCTGGCGGCCGCCCGACGGACGGTCGGACCGAGGGTGGCGGTGATCACCTTCGGGGGTGGGGGCGGGGTGAACGCGCAGGTCGGGGGATCGGGCGGGGTGGGCCGGGGAGGGACCGGCGGTCGGGGCGCGAGCGGGCGAAGCTACCATGTGGGCAACACCCTCAGCTCGAAAGATGGACTTGTGACTGTCAACGACGACGTGTTCACGGACTGGAAGAACCGCGAGGAGATCGCGGAGTCGATGATCCCGATCATCGGGCGGCTGCACCGGGAGCGGGACGTCACCGTCCTGTGCCACAGCCGTTCCCTGGTGAACAAGTCGGTGGTCAGCATCCTCAAGACGCACCGCTTCGCCCGGCAGATAGCCGGCGAGGAGCTCTCGGTCACCGAGACGATGCCGTTCCTGGAGGCCCTGACCGCCCTCGACCTCGGCCCCTCGCAGATCGACCTCGGCATGCTCGCCGCGACGTACAAGGCGGACGACCGCGGCCTGTCGGTGGCGGAGTTCACCGCCCAGGCCGTCGTCGGCGCCACCGGCGAGAACAAGCTGGAGCGCCGGTCCGGGCAGGACGTCGTGCTGTACGGGTTCGGCCGCATCGGCCGGCTGGTCGCCCGCCTGCTGGTCGAGAAGGCCTCGGCCAACGGTCTGCGGCTGAAGGCCATCGTCGTGCGCAACAGCGGCGGCGACGACCTGGTCAAGCGCGCCTCGCTGCTGCGTCGTGACTCCATCCACGGCCAGTTCCAGGGCACGATCACCGTCGACGAGGCGAACAACAAGATCATCGCCAACGGCAACGAGATCACGGTGATCTACTCCGACGACCCGACCAAGGTCGACTACACGGAGTACGGGATCAAGGACGCGATCCTGATCGACAACACCGGCCGCTGGCGCGACCGCGAGGGCCTGTCGAAGCACCTGCGCCCCGGCATCGCCAAGGTCGTGCTCACCGCGCCGGGCAAGGGCGACGTCCCGAACATCGTGCACGGCGTGAACCACGACACGATCAAGCCGGACGAGCAGATCCTGTCCTGCGCCTCCTGCACCACCAACGCCATCGTCCCGCCGCTGAAGGCGATGGAGGACGAGTACGGCGTGGTCCGCGGCCACGTGGAGACCGTCCACTCGTTCACCAACGACCAGAACCTGCTGGACAACTACCACAAGGCCGACCGTCGCGGCCGCTCGGCGCCGCTGAACATGGTGATCACCGAGACCGGTGCCGCCTCGGCCGTCGCCAAGGCCCTGCCGGACCTCGAGGCGAAGATCACCGGCAGCTCGATCCGCGTCCCGGTGCCTGACGTCTCCATCGCGATCCTCAACCTCCAGCTGAAGCGGGAGACCAACCGCGAGGACGTCCTGGAGTACCTGCGGAACGTCTCGCTCACCTCGCCGCTGAAGCGCCAGATCGACTTCATCGACTCGCCCGACGCCGTCTCCAGCGACTTCATCGGCTCGCGCCACGCCTCGATCGTCGACGCCGGCGCGACCAAGGTCGACGGCGACAACGCGATCCTCTACCTGTGGTACGATAACGAGTTCGGCTACTCGTGCCAGGTGATCCGGGTCGTCCAGTACATCTCGGGCGTCGAGTACCCGACCTACCCGGTTCCGGCGGTCTGACCCACCCCTGGGACAGGCCTCGGGCCAGGACGACCGAGCAGTACGGCGGGGCGGTGACCGGTTGGTCGCCGCCCCGCCGGCGTTCCCGGTCCGGGGCGGTCGCTATCTTGAGGGATCACTGACAGGTCCAGGGAGGCGATGGGGATGGGTGGTCGGCGGGTGCTCGCCGCGGTGGCGGCGGCCGGAGTGCTGACGGGCGTGCTGGCCGGGTGCTCCTCCGGGGGGTCGAAGAACGCGGGCGGGGCGGCCGCGCCTGCTTCGGCTCCGGCGGCGTCCGCCCCGGGGCCGGCGGCGCCGACCGGGACGACGGGTGCGTCCGCCGCGGCCGGCGCGCCGACCTCGGCGGCCTCCGGCGCGGCCGGCGCGACCGGGGCGGCTTCGGCGCCCGCCTCCACGCCGGCCCCGGCCGCGCCGGAGGCGCCGCACGGGGACCTGGAGGCGGCGCTGCTGGACGACAAGGTCGTCGGGCAGGTGCTGCCGGACGCCAAGGCGATGGCCGGGTGGGAGGAGGAGAAGCGGAAGGTCGACACCGCCGACCACCAGGTCACCTGCACCGGTGCCGCGGCCGCCTCCTGCGCGGGCAAGCCGCTGAGCGGGTCGGTCCGGTTCTCCTCGGGGGACGTGGTCGTCCGCTTCCTGGTGGACACCCTGCCCACCCGGGACGCGGCGGCCCAGCGGCTGAAGGAGAGCTACGCCTCGTACGCGGCCGGGCCGTTCAAGAAGATGGACACCCCGGCGCTGGGCAGCGAGAGCCAGGCCTTCCAGGGGCCGCTGGCCGAGGGCGAGGGCGTCGGCATCGTGGTGCGCTCGGGCACCGTGGTGGCCAGTGTGACCAGCGAGGGCGGGCCGGTGGACGTGGCCGCGACGCGCAGGTTCGCGGTGATGCTGGTCAACCGGATCGAGCAGGCGCAGGCCGGCCGGACGCCGGACGCGGGCCTCGGCGTGGGCTGAGGGAACCCCCTCGCCGCCCGGGCAGGGCGCTGGGCTGGGGAAACGGATGTCAGTCGACCGTGATATGTACCTATTCCGTGGCCACGGTGCGGCCATGCGAAAGATACCGACGACGTTCGAGGGGGCCAGACATGCCGCTGTTCCGACGCCGCTCCGGCGGGGAGGGCGCGGAGGACCGGGCCGGGCGGCGGGGGTTCGGCTTCGGTCGGCGCGGCGCCGGACCGTCCGCGCCGACCGGTGGCGGCGAGCCGCGGCTCGACCCGTCCTACGGGGACACGTCCGTGCGGTTGGCGCTCCGCCAGGCCGCCGCCGGGGACTGGGCCGCGCTGCGCCCCGCGCTGGCCGCCGCGCAGGGCGAGGACCTGACGTTCCTGATCGGGGCGCTGGCCGACGTGCCCCGGGTCGAGCAGTGGACGTCCCGTGCGCTGGCCGACACCCCGGACGACACGCTGCTGCTGTTGCTGTCCGGCGCCCGGCACATCGACTGGGGCTGGGAGGCCCGCACGGGCGCCCGGGCCAGGGACGTCACCGAGGAGCGGTGGAAGGTGTTCCACCAGCGGCTGGAGGTCGCCGAGGAGCAGCTGCTGGAGGTCGCCGAGCGCGAGCCGTCCTGGCACGCCCCCTGGCGGTTCCTGCAGACCAGCGCCCTCGGCGCCTCGCTCGGCCCGGAGGTCGCCACCACCCGCTTCGAGGCCGCGGTGCGCCGGGCGCCCGGGAACTCCGCCTCGCACTGGGTCCGGTTGCAGCAGCTGAGCGCCAAGTGGGGCGGTTCGCACGAGGAGATGCACGGGTTCGCCCGCTCCGTGATGCTCGCCGCCCCGGAGGGCAGCCGCCTCGGTGAGCTGGTCGCGGTCGCGCACCTGGAGCACTGGCTGGCCCTCCCGGACGGCGAGGACCGTGCCTACCTGACCAGTCCCGCCGTGGTGGCCGGGCTGCAGGAGGCGGCCTTCCGGTCCGTCCTGCATCCGGCCTTCGAGCCGGTGCGCGGCTGGCAGGGCGCCTTCAACACCTTCGCGATGGCCTTCTCCCTCGCCGACCAGCCCAAGACCGCGCGCCTGCTGTTCGACGCGCTGGACGGCTTCGTGACCGAGTCGCCCTGGCACTACGTGTCGGGCGATCCGGTCAAGGCCTTCCGTGCCCACCGCGACCGCTGTGCCTCGTACTGGCGCTGAGGCGTACTGGCGCCGCTTCCTCCCGTGCCGGGCCACACCCGCGCCGACCCGCACCGGCGCCGGGCCGTACCCCACCACCGTCATCCACCCCGCGATCGAAAGAGCCTCCGGTGTCCCCTACCGACAACCCGACGAGTGCGCACACCTTCCAGGTGGACCTGCGCGGTCTGGTGGACCTGCTCTCCCACCACCTCTACTCCAGCCCGCGGGTCTACCTGCGCGAGCTGCTGCAGAACGCCGTGGACGCGATCTCCGCCCGCCGCGCCCTCGACCCCGAGGCGCCGGCCAGGATCACCGTCCGCGCCGACGACGAGCTGTCCGTCACCGACACCGGCATCGGGCTGACCGAGAAGGACGTCCACACCTTCCTCGCCACCATCGGCCGCAGTTCCAAGCGCGACGCCGACGGCCGGTTCGACGGCGCCGGGCTGGCCAAGGCCCGCGGTGACTTCATCGGCCAGTTCGGCATCGGCCTGCTCGCCTGCTTCGTGGTCGCCGACGAGATCACCGTGGTCACCCGCTCCGCCGCCGCCCCGGACGCCCCGGTGATCGAGTGGCGCGGCAGCTCCGACGGCAGCTACACCATCCGCACGCTGCCCGCCTCGGCCAAGACCGAGCCGGGCACCACCGTCACGCTGGCCCCGCGCGCCGACGCCGTCGAGTGGACCCGCCCCGGCCGGGTCCTCACCCTCGCCCGGGACTTCGGCAGCCTGCTGCGCCACGACGTCACGGTGATCGACGGCGGCGGCACCGAACACCGCGTCAACCGCACCCCGCCGTGGGCCGAGCGCCACGTCTCCCCGCTGGCCAGGCGCGACGCGCTCGCCGAGTACTGCCGCGCCGCCTTCGACTTCACCCCGCTCGACACCATCGAGCTGGACCTGCCGCTGGTCGGCCTGCGCGGCGTCGCGTACGTGCTGCCGGACGCCGCCCCGCCCTCGCGCCGCAACGGCCACCGGGTGCACCTCAAGGGCATGCTGCTCTCCGACCAGGCCGACGAACTGCTGCCGGACTGGGCCTTCTTCGTCCGCTGCGTCGTCGACACCGACGGGCTGCGCCCGACCGCCTCCCGCGAGGGCCTGTACGCCGACGAGACGCTCGCCGCCGTCCGGGACGCGCTCGGTGCCCGGATCCGCGACTGGCTGACCGGCCTGTCCGCGAGCGACCCGGCGCTGCTGCACCGCTTCCTGTCCGTCCACCACCTGGCCGTCAAGGAACTCGCCCGCTACGACGACGAGCTGCTGCGGATGATGCTGCCCTGGCTGCCGTTCGAGACCACCGACGGCCACGTCACCCTGGACGAGTTCGCCCGCAGCCACCCGGCGGTGCTGGTGACCCGTACGGTCGAGGAGTTCCGGCAGGTCGCCCCGATCGCCGGCGCGGCCGGACTCGGCGTCGTCAACGGCGGCTACACCTACGACCACGACCTGGTCCACCGGCTGCCCGAGATCCGTCCCGGCGTCTCGGTCTCCGACCTCGACCCGGGCACCGTCACCGCGCACCTGGACACCGTGGACCCGGCCGTCGAGCTGGCCGCCAACGCCTTCCTGGCCATCGCCCGCGAGGTGGTCGGCCGCTTCGACTGCGACGTCGCGCTGCGCAGCTTCCACCCGACCAACGCGCCCGCCCTGCTGCTCGACAACCGGGAGGCCCGGCACGAGCGCACCAGGGCCCAGCTCGCCGACGAGGCCGACGGGCTGTGGGCGGACATCCTCGGCTCGCTGCGCGCCGAGGTGCCCCGCGCCCAGCTGGTGCTCAACCACCTCAACCCGCTGGTGCGCCGGGCCGCCACCATCACCAGCCGCGAGCTGGCCGTCACCGCCGTCGAGGCGCTGTACGGCCAGGCCGTGCTGATGACCCGCCGCCCGCTCAAGGCCAGCGAGTCCGCCCTGCTCAACCGCTCGTTCCTCAGCCTGCTGGACCACGCCATGCTCGGCCACGAGGCGGCGGGCGCCCCCGACGGCGAACAGGAGGCGTGATGCTGGACAGCCCCGACGCGGTGATGGCCGCGCTGCGCGAGAACGACGCCCGCCCGTACGGCCGGACCAGGACCGTCACGGCCGAGGAACTCGTCGACGCCGCCGAGCAGTTCGACGACACCGGGGTCCGCTCGATGGCCCTGCTGGAGCTGATGGAGGCCTACGAGTACGACGGCGAGCGCAGCAAGAGCCCGGTCGTCTTCGCCCGCATCCTCAGGCTCTGGGACACCGACCCGGACGGCTTCGGCGAATGGGCCCGGCACCAGGTGCTCTGGCGGTTCAAGTGGGTCGCCGACGCGCTCAAGGACACCCCGGACGTCCCGCTCGCGGCGATCCGGCGCTGGCACACCGAGCTGCGCGACCGCTACCGCGCGGCCGGCCACGACCTCCAGCCGTACTACGCCCAGCGCTACCACCTGGCCGTGCAGACCGGCATCGACGCGCAGGACGCCTACGAGCTGTGGGCGGCCCGCCCGCGCTCCGAGCTGAGCGACTGCCACGCCTGCGAGACCCGCGCCCGGGCCCGGCACTTCATCGCCGCCGGGGACGACGCCCGGGCGCTGGAGGTGCTCGCCCCGGTGCTGGACGGCCGCAGCGGCTGCGAGCAGGAGCCCTACCTCAGCCAGGCCACCGCACTGCTCGCGCAGCTGCGCCGGGGCCGGCTGGACGAGGCCCGCTCCGGCCACCTCTCCGGCTACCGCTACGCCCGCGGCAAGGCCTCGATGCTGAACGCCGTCGGCCTGCACATCGAGTTCTGCGCACTGTCCGGCAACGAGCCGCGCGGCCTGGAGCTGCTCGCCGAGAACCGGGACCTGTTCGCGGTCACCGGTGAACCCGCCGCCCGGCTGGGCTTCCTGACCGGTGTCGAGGTGCTGGTCGCCCTGCTCGCCCGGGCCGGCCACGGCGAACTCGCGGTCAGCGGCCCGGCCGGAAACGCCTGGACGGTGGACTCCCTGCTCGCCCACGTGCGCGCCGAGGCCGACGCGCTGGCCGCCCGCTTCGACGCCCGCAACGGCACCGACGCGGTCGGCGCCGAGCGGCGCGCCCGGCTGGCCGTCGAGCCGCTGCTCGCCGAGCCGCTGGCGCTGGGCGTCCGGGCCCTCGCCGCGCCCGGGCTGTCCG
>NZ_JBEXWT010000090.1:0-37840 GCF_040629945.1 Kitasatospora sp. NPDC005856
GGTCAGGGCGTCGGCGGCCTTGGAGAGTTTCTGGGCCACGGCGCGGGCCCTCCGCTTGCGCTGGAACAGGTGGTCGCCCGGAGCGGCCGCTCGCTGCCGGGCCTCAGCCGTCGATGCGGTGCTGACTCCAGAAGGAGGTCAGGTCCACGGTGGTGGCGGCCTGGGCCGCGGCCTTGAACTCCGCGGTGGTGGAGACGCCGTACCAGTGCGCCTGCGCGTAGTTGCGCAGCAGCGTGGTCATCGCGGTGTCTCCGATCGTCCGGCGCAGGTCGTGCAGGGCGCACTTGCCGTAGCCGTAGACGACCGTGGAGTAGCGGGAGGAGTTGGCGTCCCAGTACGCCATCGAGTTGGTGATCCGCTCCGCCGAGGAGGCCCAGGAGACGCTGTTCCAGCAGCCGTTGCCGGTCTTGCCGAGGGCGAGGTCGGTGGAGTAGTCGGTGAAGGACTCGTCCAGCCAGGGGGCGTTGTACTCGTCGTCGCCCACGATGCCGTACCACCACTGGTGGCCGATCTCGTGGGTGAGCGCCGTGGTGCTGACCAGGTCGAGCACGAAGCCCGGGTACTCCATGCCGCCGAACCAGAAGTTGTTGTCGATCACCGCGTCCAGCTCGCCGTACGGGTAGGCGCCGAAGCGCTGGGCGTGGGCGTCGACCGCGGAGGTCGCGGTGGAGAGCATCGACTTGGCGTCGGTGGCGCTGATCCCCGCCACCGAGTAGACGTTGACCTTCACCCCGGCCGCCGAGGTGCCGGATATCCTGGTGAACGGCCCGGCGCCCCAGGCGAAGTCGCGCACCTTGCTGGCGGTCGCCTTGGTGACGGTCCGGCCGGTCGTGCCGGGGGTGTCCACCGAGGTGCCGGTCGCGGGCACCAGCAGGCCGGTCGGGTGGTCCAGGGTGACGGTGAAGTCCGAGGCCACCGAGTAGAAGGACTCGCCGTTGTTGGTGTACGGGTCGAGGTGCCAGCCGGCCGCGTCCCGTACCGCCAGGACGGGCAGGGCGTTGCCGAGGAAGTTGTACGCGCCGTCGTGGCCGAAGCGGTCCGCGCCGCTCGGCACGGTGATGCCGAGGTCGAAGGCGACGGTGCCGCTCTGGCCCTGCGCGAGCGGAGCCGGCAGGGTGATCTTGAGCGCGGTGCAGTTCACCGTGAGCGGGGAGGGCGTGCCGCCGGTCACGTTGGTCACCGTGATCGGGGTGCCGGGGCAGCTGCCGTGGGCGTTGTCCCACAGCCGCAGGTACACCTCGTTCAGCGCGGTGGGCGAGGCGTTGGTGAAGGTCACGCTCTCGTGTCCGGTCCAACTGCCGCCGGAGGCGTCGCTGGTGAGGTCGGCGGTGTACACCGGCGCGACCGGGGTGCGGGTCGGGTCGCCGGGCGGGGTGGTCCCGCCGCCGGAGACGTCCAGGGTGACGTCGTCCAGCACGAAGCTCGTCTGCAGGCTGGAGTCCTCGACGCCGGTGAAGGCGAGCGTGACGGCCTGGCCGGCGAAGGCGGAGACGTCGACGGTCTTGTGCACGTACCCGGCCTGGGCGTCCAGGTTGGAGTAGGTGGCCAGGGTGGTGGAGCCGAGTTTGACGGTCAGCTTGTCGTAGGCGGTGCTGCCGGTCGTCTCGGCGGTGTCGACGTGCAGCCAGAACCCGAGCGTCGCGGTGCCGCACCCGGCGGGGAGGGTGAGGGACTGCGAGAGCGTGTCGGTGTGGCTGGATCCGTAACCATCGAGCCAGGCGTAGGTGCTGCCGGAGTGCGCGCTCTGTCCGGTGTCGGCGGTGATCGCGCCGCTCGGCGCCGTCCAGGGCGAACTACCGCTTTCGAAACCGCTGTTGGCCACCACCTGGGCGGGTGTGCAGTCCGCGGCGCTCGCCACCGTGGGGGTGGCGAGCGCCGCGAGGCCGGTCGCCGCGAACAGGGCGGCGCCGGTCAGGGCAGGCAGGAGTCTTCTCATCGGAGCCTCTCGTGGGGGATCGGGCCGGGAGCAGCAGAGTGACAGCAAACCCGAATCTTTGAAAGGCTCATGACATGAGACGCATACGCCCCGCCCGAGGACCGGCCCCCCGGTCGACCGCCCCACCGGACGGCCGGACCGGCGGAGCGGCGACCCTGCGGAGCGGCGGCCGGACCGGCGGAGCGGCGGCCGGCCCGGCGCCCTACCGGATCACCGGAAGCACCGCCGCCGCGCTGCGGCCGGTCGCCGCCTCGATGAAGTCCACCGGGTCGGCGACCCGCGCCAGCAGCGCACGGGTGAAGTCCAGCGCCCCCTCGGCGGGCGGCGGGCCGCCGACGGCCGCGATCAGGTCGAGCAGGTGGACGGTCGCCTCCATCAGCGCCACCTCGCCGAGCGCGCCGACCGTCACGCTGCCGAGCAGCGGGTGCGCCACCGCGACACCCGGCGGCAGGTCCGCCAGGCCGTCCAGCGCGGCGGGGCCCTCGACGCCGAACCGGGCGACCAGCACGGCGGGTTCGGCCGCCTCGGCGACCTGGTCGGCGGCGGTGTGGGCGATACCGCCGGGCCGGTTGTAGGCACGCAGGATGCCGGCCCCGTCGACCACCTCGGGCCGCCCGTCCAGGACGGCCGCGCGCAGCCCGGAGAACATCTCCGGCACCGGCGCCACGTGCGCGTACAGCTCCCGCACGCTCCACCCGGGCAGCCGGGTGGAACGCTCCCACTCCTCCGCGGTCAGGGCCGCCCCTCGTTCCGCCCACGACGCCCAGGTCTCCGCCAACAGCGCTCGCACCGGATCGTCCTGACTGTTCATCGGTTCTCCTCGGGACGGTGATCACGGGGCTCGCCACGCTACCCCGGGCTCCCGGAAAGCCATTTGCCGCCCCCTCCCGGAACCGTCCACCATCGGCCCGTGACCGACTCCGCCGCCTGTCCGCTGCCCGCACCCGCCGCCCACCCGGCCCCGGGCCGACAGCAGCGCGGCCGCCCCCGGAGGCGCGACGCCGCACGCACATGAGGGCCGCGCTGGCCGCGGGGCTGCTCGCCGGGCTCGGCGTGGCCGTCCCGGTCGGGGCCGTCGGGGCCTTCCTGACCCTGCTGGGCATCACCCTGCTGAACCCGCTCACCGTGCTCTACGTCGCCGCCCTGGTGCTCGGCGGCGGCAGCCAGGACGGCGTCCCGGCCCGGGCGGTCTTCACCGTCGGCACCTTCACCGTCGGCGCCTTCGCGGCCTCCGCCTGCTGGCAGCTGCTGCCGGCCGGCGGCGGCGCACTGCTCGGCCGGGCGCTGACCGGCCCGCGCGGCCGACTGCTGACCGCGCTGGGCTCGACCGCCCTGGTCGCCACCCTCGCCGTCCGGCTGCTGCTGGGCTGAACCCGGGCCGCGGACCACGCCCCCACCCTTCGCCCCGGCGACCGCCACCCACCGCCCGACTACGCACCGCCCGACTACGCCCCGCCCGACTACGCCCCGCACCCGACCCGACCGCCCCCGGTCACCGAGCCGCCGCCCGACACCCCGCCCCACGCCTGCCCGCCACCGCACCCGACCCGCACGGCGCCCGCCCGCCACCGACCCCGCGGCCACCCTCCGCAACCGACCCCGCCGCCCCGGTCGTCGCGCCCGCCACCCCCGCCGCTCCGCCGCCGGTCGGCTGACCAGCGGGATCGGCGAATCGACCGGCAGATCCCGCTGACCCATTTACGTCCGATTCATACCTTGTATCCTGGATCTGTATCCGCTGAGTGACGCCCGCCGACGACCCAGCCCGGCAGCGGGCCTGCGCCACGGCCGGTCCGCCGGACCGGCCGAGCGGCCCCGCGTTCGGGAACGCCGCCACCGACCCGGAGGAGTGCGGAGATGGCCGAGCAGGACGCCCCCGAGAAGCGGGGCCGGCTGAGCCGCCCGCTGGTGCTGGGCGCCGCCGTGGCCCTGGTCGACCGCGAGGGTCTGGCCGCGCTGACCATGCGCAGGCTCGCGGCCGAGCTCGGTGTGGAGTCGATGGCCCTGTACCGCTACACCCCGGGCAAGGAGGCCCTGGTCGACGGCCTCGTCGAGGCCTACTTCGACGAGATCAACGCCCGGCTGCGGGCCGGTGCCGAGCGCGGTTCCCACCCGGACGGCTGGCGCGCCGAACTGCGCCGGATCGCCAAGGCGTTCGCGGCCACCGCGCACGCCCACCCGGAGATCCTGCCGCTGGTCGCGACCCGCCCGCTGGCCGTGCCGGTGGCCCGCCGCCCGGCCTCGGTACTGGACCTCACCGAGCACATCCTGGCCGTGCTCAGCCGGTCCGGCTTCGACGACGCCGGAGCGCTGACCGTCTACCGCACCTTCGTCGCCTGGAACCTCGGCTGCCTGCTGGTGGACAAGCGCCAGGTGGTGGACAACCCGAGCGAGCCGGACCCCGCCCTGCGGCTCGGCCTGCACCGGCTGCCCGCCGCCGACTACCCCAGGCTGCGCGCCCTGGTGCCCCGGTTCGCCGACTTCGACGACGAGGCCGAGATGCTGAGCGGCCTGGACAGCCTGCTCGACGGGATGCCCGAGCCGCCCCTTGACGACTTCTACGGTGACGGCGGATCCTGAGGATACGAGGTACACGTCGGACATATCCGCTCTGATCGGCGCCGCCGCGCCGCCCGGCACACCACCGCGGCAGCCGGCTGACGGCGCCCGGAAGAAGTCCCCATGTCCTCCGACCCCAACGCCTCACCCCCTGACGACATCCTGCGCCTCCGCGTCACCGCCAAGGACCCGGAGACCCTGCGCGCGCTGCTGCGCGACACCCGCCCCGACGTCGGCGGAAGCCCGCACGTCGAGGAGGACGGCCGCATCGGCATCGACGTCTACGCCCCGGCCGACCGGATCCCGGCCCTCGAACGCGAGGGCGTCACGGTCACCATGACCGGCAACGCCAGCGAGGCCGGGCGCGCCGCCCAGGCCGAGGTCGGCAGCGGCGACCGCTTCGCCCCCGCCGACGCCGTCCCGCGCGGCCTGGCCGCCAAGCTCTCCGGCTGACCCGGGAGGCCCGCCATGCCGTACCTGAACGTCACCGAGGTCGAGTCCGCCGTGACCAGCCTGGCCACCGCTTTCCCCGACCTGACCCAACTCGTCACCCTGCCCGAGCCCTCGTTCGAGGGCCGCACCGCCCACGCCCTGCAGATCGGCGTGCCCGCGGCACTCCCCAAGCCGTGCGTGATGATGATCGGAGGAGTCCACGCCCGCGAATGGGGCAGCTGCGAGATCCTCATCCACCTCGCCGCCGACCTGCTGGAGGCCCAGCGCGACGGCACCGGCCTCGGCTACGGCGGCACCAGCTTCACGGCCGGTCAGGTCAGCGACCTGCTCCACCGGATCGACCTGGTGATCTACCCGCTGGTCAACCCCGACGGCCGGCACTACAGCCAGACCGTCCGGCCGATGTGGCGCAAGAACCGCAACCCCGCCAACACCGGCGGCAGCCAGAACCCGGACTGCGTCGGCGTCGACCTCAACCGCAACTACGACTTCCTCTTCGACTTCGTCACCGCCTTCGACCCGGCCGCCAACCCCCGGGTGTCCAACGACCCGTGCGAGCCGCAGGTCTACTGCGGCCCGAGCGCGTTCTCCGAGCCGGAGACCCAGAACGTGCTCGCGCTGCTGGAGCAGTTCCCGCAGACCGCGTGGTTCGTCGACGTGCACAGCTACTCGGAGGACATCCTCTACAACTGGGGCGACGACGAGAACCAGTCGGACAACCCCGACATGAACTTCCGCAACGCCGACTTCGACGGAAAGCGCGGCCGGCCCAACGACCTCACGTACGCCGAGTACATCCCCAGGGAGGACGAGGACGCCGAGAAGGAGCTCGCCGAGGCGTTCTGCCAGGGCCTCAAGGGCGTTCGCGGCCTGGCGTACAAGCCGATCACCGGCTTCCACCTGTACCCGACCAGCGGGACCAGCGACGACTACGTCTACTCCCGCCACATGGCCGACCCCGACCAGGGCAAGGTGCTCGGCTTCACCGTCGAGTGGGGCACCGAGTTCCACCCGCGGTGGGCGGAGATGGAGCAGATCATCCGCGACGTGGACGCCGGGCTGGTGCAGTTCTGCCTGGCCACCACCTGAACCCGCCGACACCTGAACCCGCCGGCACCTGAACCCTCAAGCCACAGTGCCCGACAGCCGGGAGCCCGCCACGACCCTTCGTGGCGGGCTCCCCGGGGTGCGGGCTCAGGCGGCCCGGTGGAAGAAGAACGGATCGATGGACGGCGGCACCCGGGTCACGCCGTCCGTGCTGAGCAGTTGGTGGGTGGTGAAGTTGGCGTTGCGCTGGTACGTCACGCCCACCGGGAAGTTGGCCCGGTCCGGCGTGTTGTTGCCGGCGAAGACGCCGTAGAAGTCCTTCCCGACCGCGAGCATCCGGATGTAGTCACCGAGGAAGGGCAGCCCCCTGGCACGGGGCACGTTCGCGGGTGCCTGGTGCAGGACGTCGGACTCCGGCGCGGTGCTCCAGTTGTCGGCGGTGACCTCCAGGACCGTCGTCCACTGGTTGCTGGCGAACCGCTGGTAGACCAGGCCCACCAGACCGTCCTCGTTGACGGCCAGCGACGGGTTCTTGGCGTCGGTGACGTCGTCGCGCACCTGCAGCCAGGTCTGGCCGCGGTCCTCCGAGTGCCGGACGTGCAGGGTGTTGTCGACGCCCGCCGGACCGCCCACGCGGTCGCACCAGGCGATCCAGACGCGGTCGGCGCCGGTCGGGTCCACCGCGATCGTCAGGTCGCCGCCGAGCCGTTCCTGGCCCATGGTCGAGTTGAACGCGACGAAACGGTCGGTCGCGACCCGCTGCCCGGGGACGCTGTCGGTGGCGTCCTTGAGGTCCTGGAACGGGTGGGCGTCGACGCCTCCCCCGTCGTCCCGGGTCACCACGACGTCGAAGCCGACGTTGGTGATCGGGTCGCCCTGGTCGTTGCTCCGCCAGCTCTGGAACGCCGCGTAGACGGTGCCGTCGGGGTGCACGGCGAGGCGCACCGGCGGCCCGTCCTGACCGGCCGGATTGCGGCGTTCGATCGTCGTGGACACGAATCCGGCCGGTGCCGGCGCCGTCCGCGCGTCGCCCGAGAGGTCCACGCGCGCGGTCCGCGGGCCCGGACCGTTGTTGCCGATGTACACCCGGTCGCGGTCGGAGCCGCCGGCCGCCACGGTGTCGGCGATGACCCACGGCTGGTCCTCCTCGTCCCGGCTCACCAGGATCTCCATGGCCGCGGTCGAGGCGACGCTCGGCGCGCGGAGGATCTGCATCCTGGTGATCGGGGGCCGTTGCAGTGCGGCCAGGCCGTTCAGGATGCCCGCGTACAGGGCACCGCCCTGGGCCGCGAAGGCCACCGTGATGTCGGCGGTGCCGAGCCCCGGCGCGGCGCCGGGGACGACGGTGTGCAGCACCCAGCTGTCGCCGCCGTCCGTGGACACGTAGACCGGGGCGAGCGGGCCGTCCATCGGGTCGGGGGTGAAGGCGGTCGCGACCATCTCGGTGGGAGTCTCGGGGTTGACCGCGAGGAACGGTTCGGAGTCCTGGGTCACGGTGCCGCTCAACACCTTGGGAGTGATGTTGACGACCTTGAGGGTGGGCATGTCGGCTCACCTCCGTTCACGCAGCACGGCGAGCTTGTGCACCGGCTGGTAGTCCTCGGGGTGGACCAGTTCGTACGGGGCGAGCTCGCGCTGGTCCTCCTGGGTGGCGTGCAGGAGCCAGAGCCCCTCCTGGCCGGCCTCGGGCTTGGGCACCCGGTAGTAGTGGGCGTCCCGGCTGTTCGGGTACAGCACGGGGACGGTCCCCTTGCCCAACGGGCCGCTCTCGACCTGGGTGACGTCGATCGACGCCAGCCACCAGTCCGGCGAGTGCTCGGAGCGGCGGCCGGCACGGCCGACCCGTCGCAGGCCGGCCACCGTGCCGACGACCACGGCGTCCGCCTCGTCCGCGTGCGCGGCCAGATCCTGGTGGCGGATCTCCCGCTGCACCGAGGTGAACGGCTGTTCGTCGGCCGTGGTGGCGGCGAGCGACACGTGGTGCTGGACGGCCTCGGCGGGCAGCCGGCCCACCTCGGTGACGCCCAGGCCCTCCCCGTACACCATGCCCTGGGTGAAGAACGCGGCCCGGCCGCCGACGGCCATCCGGCCCTCGTCGGGCGACAGTTGGACGGTGACCTCACTGCCCGCGAGCTGTCCGAAGGCCTCCGGCGCGTGCAGCACCTGGTCCACCCTGACCACGGCCGTCCGATCGTCCCTCGCCTCGGCCGGAACGGCCGCGAGCGAGGTGCCGCCGACCCGGGTGACCGTGCCCACGAAACTCAGCGGGGCCCGCCGGACGAGTTCGGTGAGCTCCTCGTGCTTGACGGGTGACATGTCAGTCATGACGGTCCTCCTCCGTGCTCACCGCACCGCGCGGGCCGAGGAAGGGTGCGCCCGGCGCCACTCGATCCGCGCGCCGAGCAGGCAGACGGCGGTGACGGCGGCCGCCAGCGCGACCACGAGCCACTCCGCCGCACCGCTGCCGGCGTCCGGGTCGATGCCGAGGAGCGTCTCGATCCACTGCGGCCACACCAGGGTGAGCAGGAACAACAGTCCGGACAGTCCGCCGAGGGCGGTCTCCAGCCAGAAGCGGGGACGGACCGGATTCGCTTGTCGGAAGGGCATCACTGCACCTCCCCTTCTCCAACCGCCCGGGCCGCACCGCGACGCGGCGAGCGCCGTTCCCGTGCCGTCGCACACGGCGGCGGCACGGCCGGCCGGGCCGGCCCGGGTCGGGGGTTGCTCCCGGCGGCGCCGCCGGTCGGGGGCGTGGTCGCCGCGGGAGGTTGATCTGCTTCGATCCGCAGCGTCGGAGCTGCGGTGGGAGTGCGTCGGGGAGGGGGATCACCGGTCGCCCGTCGTCCCGGGAGGGGATCTCGGATCGTCCTGTGTACCGGTCCCCGCGCTGTACGCCTACGAGGCACACGTACTTCGTATACGAGTGTGCTCGCACTCCGTGAGCAGGTCAAGGGCGGGGTCGGGCCGCCTCTCGCGTCAGATCCGGGCGCCGAGCATCCGCAGCACCAACTCGCCGTAGCGGCGACCGAGTTCCTCCGGCGTCTCGGTCGAGCGGTCGGTGTACCAGCGGGAGACGTCGATGCCCAGCGAGGTGACCGCGCGGGCCGCCGTCCGCACCTCGGAGACCTGGAAGTCGCCGGCCACCACGCCGGCCTCGATCAGGGTGCTGACCTC
Source organism: Kitasatospora sp. NPDC005856 (assembly GCF_040629945.1). Lineage (NCBI taxonomy): Bacteria > Bacillati > Actinomycetota > Actinomycetes > Kitasatosporales > Streptomycetaceae > Kitasatospora > Kitasatospora sp. NPDC005856. Next base: position 9,170 of record NZ_JBEXWT010000090.1, read on the forward strand.
GCGCTCGATGTCCAGCCGCAGCGCCGCGACCACCGCGTAGGCGTCCTCGGGCAGGGCGTGCAGCTCGTAGTTCACCACCCGGCCGACCGTCCGGGCCCGGGCGTGCCAGGCGGTGAACTGCTCGACCAGGCGCCGCATCCGCTCGGCCGGGCCGCCCTGGCCGGCCACCGCGTCCCGGACCAGGGCCAGGGTGGCGGCGTGCCCGGCCTGGCTGATCTCGGCCAGCAGCGCGGCCTTCGACTGGTAGTGGATGTACAGCGCGGCCGGGCTCATCCCCGCCGCGGTGGCGATGTCCCGGGTCGTGGTGGCGTGGAAGCCGCGCTCCGCGAACGACTCGGCGGCGGCCTGGAGCAGCCGGTACGCCGCTTCGGGGCGGGCGTCGGCGCCGGGCAGGGTCGGCCAGAGGTCGGCGAGCGGGGTGCTGGTCATGGCGTCATCCTCCCAGAGAACTCGTACAGGCTTTCCCGCCGGTCGGGGGCGACTGGCTGTTGACAGGCTCCCGCACCGACAGCATGCTGAGCAAGCGCTTAGTCAGCTGCTGGCAGAGATCCTCGCACGAAAGGCAGGACGCTCCGTGGTGCACTCCTTCAAGGGCCGGGTGGCCGTCGTCACCGGATCGAGCCGGGGCATCGGCCTCGGCATCGCCCGCGAGCTGGTCGACCGGGGCGCCAAGGTCTGCCTCACCGCCCGCAACCCGGAGCCGCTGGCCGAGGCCGTCCGCGACCTGGGCGGCCCGGAGAACGCGATCGCCGTGGCGGGCAAGGCCGACGACCCGGCCCACCAGGAGGAGGCCGTCGCCCGCACCCTGGAGGCCTTCGGGCGGCTCGACCACCTGGTCAACAACACCGGCATCAACCCGGTGTACGGGCCCGTCCTGGAGACCGACGAGGCCGCCGCCGCCAAGATCCTCGCCGTCAACGTGCTGGCCCCGCTGGCCTGGACCCGCCGCGCGCACGCGGCCTGGATGGGCGAGCACGGCGGCTCGGTCGTCAACGTCGCCTCGATCGCGGGCATCCGCTCCTCGCTCGGGATCGGCATGTACGGCGTCAGCAAGGCCGCGCTGATCCGGCTCACCACCGAACTCGCCTCCGAGCTGGGCCCCCAGGGCATCCGGGTCAACGCCGTCGCCCCCGCCGTGGTCAAGACCAAGTTCGCCGAGGCACTGTACGAGGGCCGCGAGGAGAAGGTCGCCAGGGCCTACCCGCTCGGCCGCCTCGGCGTCCCCGAGGACGTCGCCGGCGCCGTCGCCTTCCTGCTCTCCCCCGACGCCGGCTGGATCACCGGCCAGACCCTGGTCGTCGACGGCGGGGTCACTCTCGGCGGTGGGATGTGACCACCGGGGCCTCCGACGGCGGGGCCTCCGACGGCGGGGCCTTCGGCGGCGGGGCCTTCGGCGGTCGGGATTTCGAGGGTCGGGCGTTTGAGGGAGGAGCGTCCGACGGACGGGCCTTCGACGGCCGGGGCGTGGTGGTCACCGGCGGCGGCCGGGGCATCGGCGCCGCGCTGGCCCGGGCCTTCGCCGCGGCCGGCGCCCGGGTGGTGGTCAACGACCTGGACGCCGAGGCCGCCCGCGCCGTCGCGCAGGAGTGCGCCGGCACCGCCCTGCCCGGCGACGCCGCCTCCCCCGAGGGACTGGCCGACCTGGTCGGGCGGGCCCGCGCCGGAATCGGCGAGATCGACGTGTGGTGCGCCAACGCGGGCGTCGCCCCGGTGGGCGGGGCGGACGCGCCCCCCGCGGCCTGGGCGAGCGCCTGGGAGGTCAACGTCATGGCCCACGTCCGGGCCGCCGAGCTACTGCTCCCCCGCTGGCTGGAGCGCGGGGAGGGCCGCTTCCTGGCCACCGTCTCCGCCGCCGGACTGCTCACCATGCTGGGCTCGGCGCCGTACGCCGTCAGCAAGCACGGCGCGCTGGCCTTCGCCGAGTGGCTCTCCGCGACCTACCGCCACCGGGGCCTGCGGGTGCACGCGCTCTGCCCGCAGGGCGTGCGCACCGACATGCTCGTCTCCACCGGTGCGGTCGGCGAGGCGCTGCTGGCGCCGACCGCGCTCGACCCGGCGGCGGTCGCCGAGGCCGCGCTGGACGGGATGCGGGCGGAGCGCTTCCTGCTCCTGCCGCACCCCGAGGTCGCCGACTACTGCCGCGCCCGGGCCACCGAGCCGGACCGCTGGCTCGCCGGGATGAACCGGCTCCAGCAGGGGCTGGAGAGGAGCGAACTGCTGTGAGGGCCTGGCAGGTGAGCGAGCTCGGGGAGCCGGCCGAGGTGATGCGGCTGGCCGAGGACGTCGCGCGGCCGGTGCCCGGCCCGGGGCAACTGCTGGTCCGGGTGCGGGCGGCGGCCGTCAACTTCCCGGACGCGCTGATGGTGCGCGGGCAGTACCAGGTCCGCCCGCCGCTGCCGTTCACGCCCGGGGTGGAGCTGTGCGGCCAGGTGGCGGACGGCGCCCGGCGGGGCGAGCGGCTGATCGGCAATCCGGTGCTGCCGCACGGCGCCTTCGCCGAGTACGCGCTGCTGGACGCCGCCGCCGCGTTCCCGGCGCCCGAGGTGCTGGACGACGCCGAGGCCGCCGCCCTGCACATCGGCTACCAGACCGCCTGGTTCGCGCTGCGCCGCCGGGCCCGGCTGCGGGCCGGGGAGACCCTGCTGGTGCACGCGGCCGCCGGCGGCGTCGGCAGTGCGGCGGTCCAGCTCGGCCGGGCCGCCGGGGCGCGGGTGATCGCCGTGGTCGGCGGGCCGGCGAAGGCGCTCGCGGCCCGGGAGCTCGGCGCCGACCTGGTGGTGGACCGCCGGGAGCGGGACTTCGTCGCCGCCGTCAAGGAGGCCACCGACGGGCGCGGCGCCGACGTGGTCTTCGACCCGGTCGGCGGCGAGGCCTACACCGGCTCCACCAAGTGCGTCGCCTTCGAGGGCCGGATCGTGGTGGTCGGCTTCGCCGCCGGGCAGATCCCCACCCCGGCGCTCAACCACGCCCTGGTGAAGAACTACTCGATCCTGGGCCTGCACTGGGGCCTGTACAACACCCACGACCCGCGCGCCGTACGCACCGCCCACGACGAGCTCACCAGGCTCGCCGACCAGGGCGCCGTCCGTCCGCTGGTGAGCGCCCGGGTGCCGCTGGCCGGCGCCCCGGACGCCGTCCAGCGCGTCGCCACCGGGCGCAGCACCGGCCGGATCGCCGTCCTCGGCGACTGACCCCGCGCGCGGTGCGGACCGCGGCGCCCGGCGAGGCCGCAGCCCGTGGGCTGTGGCCTCGCCGCGTCGTACCCGTCTACGGGCGCCCGTCCGCGAGCGCTCGGGTGCCCGGCGCCCCGGGTCGGCGTCAGTAGACGAGGATGTCCCAGTGGCTGCCCTCGTTGCAGTAGAGGTTGCCCGATGCGGCCTTCCACTGCGGGTAGCCGTCGCCCCGGTAGCCGATGTAGGTGAAGCTGTTCTGGATGTAGTTGTCGATGCAGGAGCTGCGGGAGATGTCGACCTTGTAGCCGTTGTAGTGGCTGTAGGTGCCGGAGGCGTGGCCGACCTCCGTCCCGCCCGTGATGTTGATGGCGCAGCCGCTGGCCTGCTTGAGGGTGATGATGGTGCTCACCGTGCCCGAGTTGATCTGCTCGAACGAGGTGCAGGTGGAGTTGGACCTGGTGGTACAGCCCCCGCTGGAACTCCATGTGATGCCGGCGCCGCTGAACTGACTGGCGGCGGTCGACTGCGACAGCTTGGTGCCGCTGGCGCCGGCCGTGGGCGCCGAGACGGCGAGGCCGGCCAGGGCCAGGGCGCCGACGGTGACGGCGGTGGCGACGGTGCGTGGCTTCATCTGCATCTCCCGGTGAGTGGGCGTGCCTCCGACACGAACGGGTCGTACGAGGTGCTGTGACGCGGCGGTGCTCCGGCGCGAGGGCCGACCGATCCGTCCGGCACCGCCGCCCGCGGTTCCCGGGGGAACGAGGAGCGGGCTTCGAGCACCGGCATCGCACCAGGATGGCCCATCCCTGTCTATGCGAGTAGACCCCGGGCTGTGAATTTCGCGTGACGGGGAAGCGGCCTTCGGCGCGCCGGAACGCCCCGTCGACCGGCCGGCCGCGGGATCGCCGGCATCCACCGGAATCCACCGGCGTGCGACGGCCGAGGACGGCGGCCGGCCCCGGCTCGGAGATCCGACGGGCCCTCGGGGCCGGGTCTCAGCCGGTGACCTCGACGGTGACCTCGTAGTCGCGCTGCTCGGGCGGGCAGTTGAGGGCCTCGCCGCAGCTGGTGCGGGTGGCGGTGAGGCGGGCCGTGCCGGGGGCGCGGGCGGTGAAGGAGACGGTGACGGTGCCGCAGCCGCCGCCGGGGCGGCAGGACGGGGACGGGGCGGTGGTCGGGGCGCCGTCCGGGGCGAGGACCTCGGGGGCGGAACTGGTCGCGGCGGACCAGTAGGTGCTGTGGAGGACGAGCGTGACGGTCGTGCCGACGGCGGCCTTCAGGGTGGTGCGGTCGGCGTGCTCGTCCACCGTGACCGTCGCCGGGCTCGGGGCGGCCTGCGTGGCGGCGGGCGTCGACGGGCTCGGGGCGGCCTGCGTGGCGGCGGGCGTCGACGGGCTCGGGGCGGCGGGCGTGGCGGCGGGCGTCGACGCGCCGGTCCCGCTCGACGCGCCGGTCCCGCTCGACGGGCCGGTCCCGGTGGAGGCGCAGCCGGCCAGGGCGAGCAGGGCGGCGGCGAGTGCCAGGGCGGCGGGTCTTCTCGGGTGCACGGTGGTTCCTCTTGCCGTTGGTCCAGGGGTGCCGGTTCGACGCGCCGTCGGCCGGTTCGGATCCCGCCGGACGGCACTCGGACCGGAGAACGGCACCGGGGTGGGCGCTGGGCCCACCCCGGTGCGTTCGGCGCGACGCTGGGTCAGGAGACCGTCACGTCGTCGTAGGAGGTGTAGGTCGGGTCACCCGGGTAGTTGTCGTCGTGGTTGCTCAGGGTGAGGGTGTAGGAGTGGCCCGGGGTGACGGTCGCCGTCTTGTTGGTCCAGGTCCCGGTGGTGGTGCAGGTCTTGGCCAGGACGGTGGTGGTGGTGCCGGTGGTGTTGTCCTTCAGGGTGGCGGTGGCCCAGTCGTACGTGACGGTGTCGTCACAGGTGTTGCTGTACCAGAAGGACAGCTTGCTGGAGCCCGTCGGCGCGGTGAAGGTCTGGGCGATCGAGGAGTCCCCGGTCGGGCTGGTGGAGCCGACCATGGCGCCGTAGCCACCGCTGTGGGCGGCGGAGGCGGTGGCGGAGGTGCTGCCGGCGGTGGTCCAGCCGGTCAGGTCGCCGGTCTCCAGTCCGCCGTTGGTGACGGCGTTGCCGCCGCCCCCGCCGGTGGACTCGGTCCAGGCGAAGGTGGTGTTGCCGGCGGCGCCGGTGGTGTCGGTGGCGGTGACCGTGACGCTGGAGGTGCCGGCGGCGGTCGGGGTGCCGGAGATCAGGCCGGTCGAGGAGTTGATCGACAGGCCGGCCGGCAGGCCGGTGGCCGAGTAACTCAGCGTCTGGCCGGTGGCCGAGTCGGTGGCGTTGATCTGCAGACTGGCCGCGGTGCCGACGGTGCCGCTCTGGTTGCCCGGGTTGGTGACGGTGACCGTGTTGCCGTGGGTCAGGATGGCGTGCGAGATCGCGCAGGAGTTGGTGTCGTTGGACCAGCTGGCCTGCTCGGCGTAGCTGCCGAAGGGCCCGAAGGAGATGTTGGCGGCGCCGCCGGTGCTGCCGGGCCGGATCCAGGCGCACTCGTCGGAGTTCTCCTGGCCGTTGTAGCTGCTGCCGGAGACGTGGTTGGTCCAGCCGCCGGCCGGGTTCTGGTCGGACATCATCTCGTGCCACTCGTGACCGAGGGTCATCGTCCAGCCGTCCAGCGTGCCGGGCGAGTTGACGAAGCCGACGCCGCAGTTGGAGCCCGCGTCGATGTTGTACGGCTGGTTGGAGAAGGCGATGTCGCCGTAGGGCGAGTTCGCCGCACCGCCGGTGAGGGTGGTGTCACCGTTCCAGTCGTGCCAGGCGCAGTACCCGGTGGTGGGGTTCTGGTAGTCGTCCGGGTTGGTGCCGTGCGGCGACAGGACGATGTAGTACGCGTCCCGGTTGGCGGCGGCGGTGGTGTTGCCGAAGTGGCCGGCCGCCTTGACGGCCTCCTGGGCGAGCTGGTTCCCGCTGGCCTGGCTCGGCGAGGCGGCCGCGTTGTCGTACCAGACGCCGGACAGGACGCCGCCGCTCTGGTACGGGATGAAGTTGGCGTTGGACGGGCAGCTCACGGCACCGGTGGCGACGTTGGGGCCGTCGCACCACTGGGTCAGGTCGGCCGACCAGGTCTCGCCGTTGGTGCCGATGCCCTTGAACATCTGCTGGGTGGCGCCGGCGGCACCGGCCGAGTCGTTGGAGAACTTCGCGTTGCCGTTGGCGTCGGTGCTCTGGGTGCCCCACTGGTTGCCGTAGAACACCAGGTAGACCTTGGAGTGCCCGCTCTGCACGCCGATGCCGTCGACGCCGCCGCCGTACGACAGCGTCTGCTGCCCGGTCGCCGCGGCCTGCTCGTGAGCGCTGAGCCACTTCTTGTAGTTCTCGTGCTGGGACATGCCGGGAACCGCGCCGTGCCGGTAGGGGTGGCCGTTCTGCGGGCTCCAGGGGTTGAACTCGTTGGCGGTGCCGCCCTGCGAGCTGGAGATGTCCTGCGCGGAGGCCGGACCGGCCGCGCCGGCCAAGCCGGCGACGGCGAGCGCGAGCGACGCCATTCCGGTGAGCGCCGCGTACCTCGCGCGTCCGGTCCTGGGGGAGTGACCCATGGGTGAGGGTGCCTCTCTTCTGCCGATCGCCCGCGGCCTCGGGGGCCGGGGACGATCCCTTTGTGGGGAAGGGCCGGCGGTGGATTCCGTCGGGGCCGGTTCCGGTCGAATTCATTCGCACACCCGGAATTGACTGCCCGTCGGACCATTGCCGCCTGCGTGGCAAGAAGGAAAGCAGAGCTGATGAACACCGGTCAACGGCATAGGGTAAGGAACGATTAAGAAGCGCGTCCAAGCAGGTCAAGCGGCGTTGATGAAAGGGGATCAACGCGTGTAGCCATTCACTGAATACGATGCGGAATGCTGCTTCGAAATCCGCGCCAAGCCGCTTGTCAAGGCCTCTGACGGCAATTCACCGGCCGCCGTGGCCCTCCGTCCCCGGCCCACCCGGAAGGGGGCGGCGCCGGAACTCCGCCCGCCGCCGCCCCGGCCCCGCTAACGCTCGTACGCCATTTCCGGGAAGCGCGCCGAGGGCCCGTCCAGCAGGTGGTCGTCCTGGCCGCGCAGCCAGCGGTCGAAGAAGGACGCCACGTAGGAGCGGGTGGCGAGTTCGGCGCGGCCCGGGCGGATGTCGCCGACGTCGTTGCGCAGTCGCTCGGCGCCGAGGACGCCCTGCCGGGCGAGCTGCGGCAGCAGGGGCTGGGCGTCGGTGTACGAGCCGTGGCGGGAGCCGGCGAGGGTGACGTCGGCGTGCCAGCCGGTGCTGTGCTGCCACACGGCGTTCCAGCCGGGCTGGTTGCGGTAGCTGCCGGAGTCGCCGCTGCCGGAGCCCATCAGCAGGAACGGCCGGTTCAGGCCGTCCTCGGCGACGCTGGGCAGGAACACGCCGGTGTGGCCGTCGGGGCCGGGGAAGTGCATCTGCCCGTCCATGTTGACGCCGGCGGCGATCCGCGGGTCGTCGTGCATGGTCTGGAGCGCGGTGAAACCGCCCGCCGACTGGCCGACCATGCCGATCCGGCCGAGGTCGAGGGCGCCGGCCACCCCGGCGGGCAGGCCCGGGCGGCCACCCAGTGCGGCGAGCTGGTCCAGCACGAAGCGGGTGTCGGCGACCCGGGTGTCCATCGCCTTGCGCAGCACGGCGCCGATGTCCAGGCCGGGCTGCGCGAGCATGCCGGGGAGCACCGAGGTGGCCAGGTCCCCTCCGGGGAAGGCGACTTCGGAGGCCTCGTAGGTGTGGTCGACGGTGACCACCACGTAGCCGCGCGAGGCGAGGTCCTCGACCAGTGCCGTCCCCCAGGTGCGCGGGTCGCCGAGGCCGGGCGAGTACAGCACCACCGGGCGCGGGCCGCCGGTCAGCGCCGGGGCGTCCTTGCGCGCGTGGGTGCGGATGGCCGACCAGTCGGTGCGGCCGGGCTGGGTGCCGTAGTTGAGCAGGCCGACGCCGTCCGGGCCGTCGAAGTGCTTCCCGGCGGCGGGCTCCATGTACGCGGCCCGGTCCTCGGCCGCGGCCGGGTGGGAGGTCGGGTACCAGAGGCTGATCATCAGCTCGCGCCGCTGCCCGGGGTGCCAGGGGTCCTCCCGCCCGGCGTCGGTCAGGTGCAGCGCGGTGGTCCCGATCGGGTACGGCCCGCTGGGCTCCGGCAGCCAGGCGCGGGCCTGGCGTCCGGGGCTTCCGTCCCCCGGTGTGGCCGCGAGCGCCGCTCCGGCCGCGCCGATCGTTCCCGCCGCCGTTGCCGCCACCGTGACCGCCGCCAGTACCACTGCCGCCACGGCCCGTCCCGGAATGCCCATCGTGTCCCCTCCGTGTTCCACTCGATCGACTTGATCGACTTGATCGAACACGCAGGACACTACGGTCGGGAACGGGCCGCAGCCGTCATACCAGGGGGCCAACCGGTCCCTGAATACCCGGGTATGACACCCCTACGGGTGGCCCTCCGCCGTTCCCCCTTCCGGCACTCCCCCCTCGTGGGCCAGGCCCGCGGTCGGCGTCGCCCGGGGGTCGGCATCGCCCGGGGGTGGGCCGGGCCCGGGGGTGGGCCGTTCGACGGAACGCGACGCGGTTCGGAGACGGACCACCGCCGGAACACGGCGTTCCCGCCCGCCGCCGGTGCTAGCTTCCAGCTGCCGCCCGGTCCGGGCGGCGCTCTCAGTCGCCGTTCGAAGGAGCGACCCATGACCCAGACCAGTGTGTCCGACACAGCGCACAAGAAGTCGCTGGTGAAGGACGCCGCAGGGACGAAGACCTGGCACCACGTCATCAAGCCGGACGCGGACGCCGCAGCCACCTACCTCAACGCCGACCCCGCCCAGGGCCCGGGCGAGGCGACCATCACCACCCGGCCGGACGGACAGATCGACATCCTCGCCTTCCTGTAGGAGCGGGCTCCCCACGTCGGGCCGGTGCCGCGGCGCGCCTCTGGCGCCGCGGCACCGGCATGGACGGGAGGCTCGCCCGCGCGGCACGGGGCCTGTCCGGCGGACCTTCGCCGGGCGGGCCCTACCGGTACTTCCTGAGCTCCCGGCGGGCCAGCGAGCGCTTGTGCACCTCGTCCGGGCCGTCGGCCAGCCGCAGGGTGCGGTTGCCGGCCCACACCTGGGCGAGCGGGGTGTCCTGGCTGACGCCGGCGGCGCCGTGCGCCTGGACGGCCTTGTCGAGGATCCACTCGACGGTGCGCGGGGTGGCGATCTTGATCGCCTGGATCTCGGTGTGCGCGCCCCGGTTGCCGACGGTGTCCATCAGCCAGGCGGTCTTGAGCACCAGCAGCCGCAGCTGCTCGATCCGCACCCGGGACTCGGCGATCCAGTCCTGCACCACGCCCTGCTCGGCCAGCGGCTTCCCGAAGGCCACCCGCTCGTCGGCCCGGCGGCACATCAGTTCCAGCGCCCGCTCGGCGATGCCGATGGCGCGCATGCAGTGGTGGATCCGGCCGGGGCCGAGCCGGGCCTGGGCGATGGCGAAGCCCGTGCCCTCCTCGCCGATCAGGTTCTCCGCCGGGACCCGGACGTCCTCGAACAGCACCTCGGCGTGGCCGCCGTGGTCGGCGTCGTCGTACCCGAAGACCGTCATGCCGCGCTTCACGGTCACGCCCGGGGTGTCGCGCGGGACGAGCACCATGCTCTGCTGCCGGTGCGGTTCGGCGGCGGGGTCGGTCTTGCCCATCACGATGAGGATCCTGCAGTCGGGGTTCATCGCCCCGGTGATGTACCACTTGCGGCCGTTGACGACGTACTCGTCGCCGTCCCGCTCGATCCGGGTGGCGATGTTGGTGGCGTCCGAGGAGGCCACCTCGGGCTCGGTCATCGCGAAGGCCGAGCGGATCTCGCCGCCCAGGAGCGGGCGCAGCCAGCGCTCGCGCTGCTCGGGGCTGCCGAACTGGGCGAGCAGTTCCATGTTGCCGGTGTCGGGCGCCGCGCAGTTGAGCGCGGGCGGGGCCAGCTGGATGCTGCGGCCGGTGATTTCGGCGAGCGGGGCGTACTGGAGGTTGGTGAGACCGGCGCCGAGCTCGCCCGGCAGGCTGTGCTCGTCCACGAAGAAGAGGTTCCAGAGGCCCTGCTTGCGGGCCTCTGCCTGGAGGTCGGCGACGACCGGGGGCACGGCCCACCGGTCGCGGGCCGGGTCGGCGAGTCGGGCGGCGAGGACGGGCTCGGCGGGGTACACGTGCTCGTCCATGAAGGCGAGCAGCTGCTCACGGAGCTCGTTCGTCCGGGCGTCGTAGGCGAAGTCCATCGGTGCTCAGCTCTCCTTGAGGGTGCCCAGGCCGTGCCGGGCGAGGATCGGGGCCATCTCGCCGGCGCGCTCGAAGCCGGCGCCCAGGGTGCGGCCCTGCTGGTAGCGGAAGTGGATGCCCTCGGCGACGGCGGCGAGCTTGAAGGAGGCGAAGGCGACGTACCAGTCGAGGTCCTCCGCCCGGCGGCCGGTGGCGTCGGCGTAGGGGGAGACGATCTCGTCGGGCTTGGGGAAGCCGGGGGCGGTCATGGCGGAGGGGATGATGCCGCCGCCGACGCCCGCGAGTTCGGTGTACATCACCAGCAGGCCGACGTCGGTGAGCGGGTCGCCGAGGGTGGACATCTCCCAGTCCAGGACGGCGGTGATGGTGTCGGCGTCGTCCACCAGCACGTTGTCGAGGCGGTAGTCGCCGTGGACGAGCGCGGGCGCGGGCGAGGCGGGCAGGCGCTCGGCGAGCCGGGCGTGCAGCCGGTCGAGGTCGGGCAGGTCGCGGCTGCGGGAGGCTTCCAGCTGCTGGGACCAGCGGCGCAGCTGGCGCTCCAGGTAGCCCTCGGGGCGGCCGAAGTCGGCGAGGCCGACGGCGGCGGGGTCGATCGCGTGCAGGGTGGCGAGGGTGTCGACCAGCCTGCGCCCGAGCGCGTGCACCCGCTGCTCGCCGAGGGCGGCGAGCGGGGCGGCGTCCCGGTGGGCGGTGCCGGGGACGTGCTCCATGAGGTACCAGGGCGCGCCGAGGGTCTCCTCGTCCCGGTCCAGCAGGAGCGTCCGGGGAACGGGCACCCCGGTGTCGCGCAGCGCGGTCATCACGCGGTACTCGCGGCCCATGTCGTGGGCGGTGGCGAGCACGTGCCCGAGCGGCGGGCGCCGCAGGACCCAGCGGGACGCGCCGTCGCTCAGCACGTACGTGAGGTTGGAGCGGCCCCCTTCGATGAGGTCGGCGCGCAGCGGTCCTCGGACGAGCCCGGGCAGCTCGCGGTCCAGGTGGGCCCGGAGACGGGCCGGATCCAGGCCGGGCGGGTCAACGGGGGTCTCGGCCATCGGGCGGCTCCTCGGGGAAGCGGATCATTGACTAAGCGCTTGCTTAGCATTCAACCGCAGGGGCCCCGTGTCAATGCCCCCCGACCCGAACGAACCCCCGAGCCGTCCGGCTCGGGGGTTCGTTCGGGTCGGGTTGCGAGGGTTCGTACGCGTCTAGGGAGTGGGGCTGAGCCTCAGCCAGGCGTCACTCCTGCCCGGCTCGTCGGTGCCCTTGTTCCACCAGGCGGCGCGCCAGTAGTAGCCGTTCCAGGACACCGTCGAGGCCCAGGCGCCGCCGGTGTCCCCGGCGGTGACGGCGGTGCCGGGTGACGTGCCGCTGTCCTTCGGGGCGGCGAGGTAGGAGATCGCCGCCCACCAGTTGTCCCCGGCCGCGTACCCGCCGAGCGCGTAGGCGGCGCCGTGCTTCGGGCCGCCGCTGACGGTCTGGCCCAACATCGGTTTGCCCTCGGTGGCCTTGTCCGTGCTGAGCGGCGCCAGGCGCCACCACTGTCCGACGCTGTTGTCGCAGTCGCGCACGCTGAGCGACGCCCGCGCGGCGTCGGCACCGAGGCACTGGTCGTGCCCGCCGCTGCCCGACTTGATCCGGTACCAGCCGGCGCCGCCGTCCTCGCTCACGCTCCACAGCTGGTTGGCGTTCCCGTCCTGCTTCTCCACCAGGTGGGCGGTGGTCCAGCCACCGGGGTGGTCGAGGACGTTCCCGCTGTTGCGGTCCTCGATGATCCACTTGTCGCCGGTCTGCCAGAACGCGAACGAGGGGTTCGGGTTGTACGCGTGCGGCTGCCACTGCGCCGCCTGGCACTGCGCGCCGGAGGCCGGGGCCGGCGGGTCGACCCGCGTCACGTCGCGGCGCTGGTCGCCGGTACTGCCGAGGGTCGTACCTCCGATCCTGAAGGTGATGTTCGCCGGGCCGGTGACGGGCAGGTAGTACTTGACGTCGATGTCCTTGGACTTGCCGGCCGGCACGTCCTCGCAGTAGCCGAGGGTGATGGTGACCCGGTGGAAGTCACCCTTCAGCCCGCCCGCGTTCGGCCCGGTGTGCCCGGGGCTGATCCCGCTCATCTCCTTCCAGGCCCCGTCCTTCATCAGGGGCGGGGCGGAGGTCGGGATGTCGAAGGAGATCTCCGTCCCCTGGGCGAGGGTCACCGTGGTGTTGTTGGTGATGCGCAGCTTCGGCTGGAGCGGCCACATGTCCTTCACGGCCGTGGGGAAGTCCACCAGCTGGGCCGTCACGTCGATGACCTGCCGGGGCACGTCCGTGCCGCCGGCCTTCTGCGAGGAGTAGGCGCCCGCTCCCCGGAGGGTGCTGTTCAGCCGGGTGGTCAGGTCGTAGCCCATGCCCCATTCGCCGTCGGCGCGCTTGGTGTAGTCGCCGGCGAGCTCCCAGATCATGGCGCCGCCGATGCCCTTGTCGGCGATGTACCTGGCCTTCGCGTCGACGGACCTCTCGTTCTCCGTGGTGAGGAACACCTTGGTGGTGTCGTTCCACAGCCACGGGGACTGCGACACGTCGGCGTACTTCTCCGCGTAGCCGCCCGTCAGCCTGCCCCGGTCCGAGTCCGGGTCGACGCCGTAGGACTTCAGATAGCCCGGCGTGCGTCCCTCGGCGAGGTTCTTGGTGTGCCACAGCGGGTTGAACCCGGAGGCCGTCTCCTCGCCCGTCTGCGAGTCGTTGTCGTGCCAGATGTTGTCGATGCCGGTCGCGCCGAGGCCGCAGGGCTGGGCGCCGGGAGGAGCGGCGCGGCCGCCCGTGCCCCGCGGGCACTGGGTCTGGTCGGGCATGGCCGACTCCCCCCACAGCCCGTCTCCGACGCCGCCCCGGACGTCGCGCCAGCCCCGCGAGTAGTACGGGATGCCGAGGTTGATGCGCCCGGAGGGCAGCATGCCCCGGTAGTAGTGGTACGCCCAGTCGGCGTTGAAGTAGCCGGTCTTCTGGAACTCCGGGTTGGCGGTGGTGTCGTAGATGCCCGCGGCGGCGAGCTCGTTGTCGCGACCGTCGTCGTAGAGCGGGGCCTGCGGACCGGCGTACTTGTTCCAGGAGCCGTGCAGGTCATAGCTCATGACGTTCACGAAGTCCTGGTACTGGAGCGCCTGCCCGGCGTCGAGACCGCGGGTGAGGTAGCCGGACGCGGAGCCGGCGGAGGTCATCAGGTAGTAGCGGCCGCGCGCCGTGCCGGCCTGGTCCAGCTTCTCCCGCAGGGTCTTCATCAGGGCGACGTAGCTCTTCTGGAGCCCGGCGCGGCGGGGGTCGGAGACGGCCCAGTCGTCCGGATTGCCCGTGGACGGGAGCGCGGTGGGGTACTCGTGGTCGATGTCGACCCCGTTGAAGTCGTACGTGCCCAGGAACGCCGTCACCGAGTCGGCGAAGGTGTCGATGCCGGCCTGGTTCACGCTGCCGTCGGCGTTGGTGGTCATCTCGTAGAAGCCGCGGGTGCCCGCCCAGCCGCCGACGGCGATGAGCGTCTTCACCGCCGGGTGCTTCCTCTTGTAGACGTTGAGCAGGTTGAAGTGCCCCTTGTACGGCAGGTTCGGGTCCATCGCGTTCTTGTCCCCGGGCCAGGTCATGCCGGTGGCCGGGTTGTTCGGGTCGTTCACGTCGCCGACGCTGATGCGGTTCCCGTCCACCGTGGCGAAGGCGTAGTTGACGTGCGTCACCGTCGACCACGGGATGTTCGACGCGAGGTAGCGCGGATCGCCCTTCGCCCCGGTGCGCCAGCCGGTGAAGTAACCGACCACCCGGCGGGTGCGGTTGTTGCCGACCCACTCGCGGCCGCTGCCGTCGTACACGTCGCAGTACCGGGCGCTCACCCCCGGGGTGGCGGCCATCCCCTCGGGCCGGCAGTCGCCCGCGGAGGCGGGCTTCGTCCCCCGGTCGTCCGGCGAGTCGTCGAAGGGGGCTCCCGCGGAGTCCGGCCCCCCGGAGTCACCGCCGACGGTGCCGCCCTCCAGGTGCCATCGCTGTTCGGCGGCCCCGGCGCACTGCCAGAAGGTCAGGGCCTTGTCCTCGCCCTGGTCGGTCAGGCAGCCGCCGTCCGAGGAGACGATCTGGTACGTCCGGCCGTCCAGCGCGTCCAGCTGCCAGCGCTGGTTCGCGGCCCCGCCGTCCCGCCGGAGGGCGGTGTAGTAGCTGGTGCCGTCCACGGTCTGCGACCGGTCGCCGTTGGCGTCCAGCACCTGGTCGGGGTCGAGCACCGAGCGGATCGCGAACCGGCCGTCGTCCTGGCGGTCCAGGTTCCACTGCTGCGCCGGATTGCCGTTCCCACCGAGGGCCTTGACCTTGGTGCCGTCGGCGGGATTCGCCTGGTCGACGTCGGCCACCCGGCCGGTGCTCTCGTTGACCAGCACGACACCGGCCGCCGAGGACGGGGGCGGCGGGAAGTTCGTGGGGCGGCCGTTGTCGTCGACCCGCGGGATCTTCGGCATGCCGGTGGTGTCGCCGGCGGAGAAGATCGTGCCCTCCAGGGCGCCCCAGCGCAGGGCCATGGGGCCGATGACGACGTTTCCGTCCGCCTCGCCGGCCGCGACGAATCCGCCGACCAACTGGTTGCCGCGGAAGAAGGAGGCGTAGGCCTTGTTGGAGAACTGCGAGCCCGGCCAGCGGACGGCCGCGTTGATCCCGTCGGTCCAGCCGGCCCGGGTCAAGGAGGTGAAGGCGGTGCCGATGGGGCCGGGCCCGTTGAGCACGCGGTCGGTGGAACGGCCGATGTTGACTTCCAGCGACACGTACGTGTCACCGTGGAAGAGGAAGACCTGGTTCTCCGCCACCGACAGGGCCGCGTCGACACCCTGGGCGAAGGCCGTGCCGGCCAGGCTGTGCCAGCCGTCCGCGATCGTGGTGGGCGGCTTGGTCATCGTGGCCGTCCCCGTGCTGGGGTCCACCCTCATCCGCATGTACTGGTCACCCCGGAACAGCATCACCTGGTCCGGATCCTCCGGCAGCGTGAAGGCCGCGTCGAAGCCGTTCGCGAACGGCGTGCCCGCCAGGACCGGCCACAGGTGGGTGATGGTGTCCTCCCTGCCTCCGGCCAGACCGGCGTTGTTCGCGAAGTCGGTGATGTGCGCGACAAACGGCCCCTGGAGAAGGTACACGTCGCGGCCGGTGCTGAAGCTCGCGTCCACCAGCGGTCGGCTGCACGAGAGCGAGCTGTCGTTCGACCGCGGTATCCGGCAGCGCGGACCACCGAACCCCTGGGCCTGGAGGACGGCCAGCCCGACGGCGGCCCCGACGGCGGTGTGCCAGGAGTTGGTCGGGTCCTGGTTGGCGTTCCACAGGTCCCTGCTCCGCGCGCCCCAGCTCAGGATCTGGCCCTCGAACTCATGGATGCGTGCCGGGTTCCCGTCGCCCAGCGCCCTCGTGATGTCGGTCCTGATGTTCCGGAACCGGCTGCCCTCGGACAGTGCTTCGACGAGGACCATCAATGCGGTGCGGAACCACTGTGTGTTCTGCACTGCGTCCGCCGTACTCGGGCCGCCGGGTGCGCCGACGTTCTCCAGCATGCCGATGGCGCGCCGCAGCCCGTCGGCATCGATGTTCACCCAGCTGTTCTCGAAGGTGAAGGGGTTGCCTCGTGTGTTGGCCTCGTTCCTGAGGTCGTCGTACGTCACACCGATGCGGTCGAGTTCGACGTACCGGACCTGCATCTCACCTCGCCGCGGCCGCTGCTGCTGCCTGAACCAGTCGTCGCGGGCGGCCCGCGCCTCGCCGATGCCCGCATCGCGCATGCGGTAGAGCGTCTTCTCTCCGTTCCGGATGGTGTAGAAGCCGCAGATGTAGATGTCGTTCGGCGCGATGATCAGTCCCGTCTCCACACCCGGCACGGGGTCCTGGTTCGGGTGTCCCAGATCGAAGAGGTTGACCATCATGGGCCTCGGGTCGCCGAGCGTGATGTCGTAGTCCCCGCGGTACGGGCGGGTGAACCTCTCCCGCAGGAAGTCGAGGAACTGGACGTAGCTACGCGCCAGTTCCGGCGACTGGGCGGCGTGCGCCGGCCCGGTCCACCCGATGGGCAGCAGCAGGGCCACCAGCAGGACCACCAGCATCCGCCGGAGCCCTCCGATCAGCCCGCCGGACGGTGATCCCCCTGGTGCCCGGCCAGGCCGGACGGTCGTTCGCAATCGCAGCATGCCGTCTCCAAAAGGTCGGTGACATTACTGCGGCGGACCGTACGGAGCACCGGTAGACAAGCGATGGACGGCGCCGGCCCGTTCGGCGCTCAGCGCCCCGCGGCGATGACCTCCAGGGCCGGGCGGGGCGCGCGGCCGAGCAGGGCGGCGAGGTCGCCCGGCCCGCCCGGGCCGGCCAGGAAGCCGTGGGCGACGGCCGAGTAGGTGCCGACCACCATCGGCACCTGGAAGTCCAGCGCGTCCGAGGCCGCCGCCGCCGTCCGGGCGTCGGCCAGGCGGCCCGGCCGGTACTCGGCGCCGAGGGCCTCGGCCACCTCCGCCCCGCCCAATGCCCGCTCCCCCACCAGCTCGTAGGTCCGGCCCGCGTGGGCGCCCGGCGCCAGGGCGACGTTCACCGCCGCCTCGGCGAGGTCCGCCCGGGCCACCGCGGCGAGCTTCCCGTCGCCGAGCGGGGCGCTGATCACCCCGTCCGGGCCGGGCGCGGCGATCGCCCCGAGGAACTCGGCGTACAGGCCGTTGCGCAGCACCGTCCAGCGCAGGGTGGCGGACTCGCGCAGCCGGCGCTCGGTCCAGCGGTGGGCGAGGGCGTAGGGCAGGTGGTCACCGTCACCCGAGAGACTGGTGTAGATCACGTGCTCGACGCCGGCCCGCTCCGCCGCCTCGATCGCGGCGCCGTGCCGGGCGATCACCACGTCGTCCTCGGCGGCACCGGCTGAGATCAGCAGCACGGTGCGCACGCCGGCGAAGGCCTCCGCCAGCGTCTGCGGCCGGTCGAAGTCCACCGTCCGGGCGGGCGTTCCGGACGGCGTTCCGGACGGGAGGCGGTCCGGCGTGCGCGAGCCGGCCACGACGCCCTCCCGTCCGGCCAGCCGCTCCAGGACGAGCGCGCCCAGGCCTCCGTTGACACCGGTGACGAGCAGCATGGGGTTCCTCCAGGGGTGAGCGGTGGGTGATCGGCCGTTCGGCGACGCGACCATCCTCGGTAGCCTGGGCTTCCGGCGTAAGGAGGCACTTTCATGTCAGCAGGGCACACCGCGGTAACCACCCCCCGCCCGGCCGTCTGGTGCGAGGACGGCGTGGACTGCGGGATCCGCGACCTGCTGGACCGCCTCGGCGACAAGTGGTCCGTCCTGACCGTCGTCGAACTCGCCCAGGGCGTACGGCGGTTCCGCGAGCTGCAGCGCGCGCTGCCGGGCATCTCCCAGCGGATGCTCACACTGACCGTGCGCCGCCTGGAGCGGGACGGCCTGGTCTCACGGACCGTCCACCCCACCGTCCCGCCCCAGGTGGAGTACGAGCTGACGCCGCTCGGCCACAGCCTGACCCACCTGGTCCGGGCGATGACGGACTGGTCGTACGACCACCACGACGCCATCGTCGACTCCCGCCAGCGGTGGGACGCGGCCAACCCGGGCTCGGAGATCCGCTAGGACGGGCGGTACCGATTCGCCCGCGCCCACCTGCGGGACGCGGCCCCGGGCCTGCCCGAGCGCACCGGCCACGACAAGCACCTGTGTGCCGCCCGGCCGTTGCTCCAGCACGCCGTCCGCGACCTGGCCCGGGCGGCCGACCCGTGGGCCGACGCGGCGTGGATCACCGACTCGACGCTGGGCGGAGTGCGGCCGCTCTCACGATGCCACTCGTCTAGCATTCCGGGATGGCCGGAATGAGGATCATCGTGTGCCTGCCCGGCACGGACGCGACTGGGGTGGACGAGACGGTCGCGGAGGCGATGAAGCCGTTCGCGTCCGACGGCGCGGGCGCGGTGGAACGGGACGTGTGGGACACCTACCGGATCACCGCCGGGGCGGGTCTGCCCGTCCTGGCCGGCCACGGGGACGATCCACGTCTGGTCGCCGGCCGGCCTTTCGAGGACGGGGCGCCGGACGACGCGCAACCCGGCCTGTGCGCGGGCGGACCGTGCGAGCTGATCGACTTCCGCGAGCGGCAGCGCGGGGAGGCCGCCGAGCACGCGGGCCTGGTCTGGGACCGCTGGCAGGAGGTGGCCGCCGGTCACCCGGTCGCGCACGACGAGTCCGGGTTCCACCGACGCCACCTCGCCGCCGGTGGAACCCGGGCGTCCTATCCGGACTCGCAGGAGGCCGTCGAGTACCGGCGGCAACCGGCCGTTCACGCCTGGGCCGAGGTCGCACCCGGCCTCGAACGACCCGACCTCGGCGACCAGTTCACGTTCGGCTGGGATCCGGTCGGCATCGGCCGAAGCAGCCGCGAGGAATACGTCAGGACCTATGCGTTCAGCCTGCTGCCACCGCGCAACGTGCTCACGCTCGACGGCTGGTGGTGCGACGGCGAAGGCGAGGGGCCGCTGCACGGCGCCTGTGACGGTCGCGGCTCGTGCGCCCACGAGCCGGACGTCTCCGGCGAGCCGCTGGACCTTCTGGCCTACCTCATCGAGCTGCCCGGGGACACGCTGTTGGTCAACGTGCGCTGCCACGTCTGAGCGGGCGGCAGCCGACTCGTTCAGACGTCGCCGAACTCACCGGCGGCAGTGGCGGCGACGAAGGATCGCCACGCCTCGGAGGAGAAGAGGAGCGCCGGCCCCTCGGGGTCCTTGGAGTCCCGGACGGGCATCACGCCGGGGAAGCCAGGAGCCACCTCGACGCAGTTGCCGCCGTTCTGGCTGTAGCTGGACTTCACCCAGGAAGTGCCGGTCGAAGCCGCATGGTCGGTGCCACTCATGATCGAAGGTCCTTCCGAGCTGCGCGGATCATTTCAAGAGACACCACATCCGAGCTGGCGCCTACCTGAAGCCGATCGTAGTCCCTGGACCACGCCATGACCGTCTCGGTCTCCCGGGTGAGGAATCCGCGCGCCTGCGACTCCGCGTACCCCAGCATGCTGCGATCAGGCATGGTCAGCAGCACGACCGGCAGAGCCAAGGACCTTCGCTCACCCATGGAGAACGGCGCCACCTGGATGATGGTCTTCGGGCGTTCGAACAAATCCACCAGCCGGTCGAGTTGCTCCCGCATGACGACCGCACCGCCCACCAGCCTCCGAATGCAACTCTCGTCCATCACAGCATGAATGAGCCGCACATCCTTGCTGTCGAGGCGCTGCTGGCGGGTGAAGAGATAGGACACCCGAGTGTCGGCCTCCTCCTCCGTGATGGCCCCTCGCCGTACATCCGCTGCCGCCAATGCCTCCGCGTAGGCCCGGGTCTGGAAGAGCCCGGGGACGACACCCAACTCGAACTGCCGCATCTCGACGGCCTTCGCCTCCTGCGCGGCGAATTCCGGGAAGCCTTCCAGGAGCGATCCGCCGCCATTGAGGCTCCAGTAGGTCAGCTCCAGAGTCCCACCGGTGTCCAGAACCCTGTCAGCCACCACCACCCAGTCGAGTGTGGGACTGCGCGTACTCGTTCGAGGTTGGAGATCTGGCTGTCGCTCAACGATGTGAGCCTGCCCAGCTCGGCCTGAGTCAGGCCAGCGGCCTTGCGGGCCTTGCGAAGCTGGGCACCGAACGCCTCCAGCGGTGATGCCGATGGGTCAAGCACCGTCTCACGCATAATCACACTTCCATTGCCGCTTCAGTCCCATGGCGGAGACTGTCAAGTGGGAGAGCCTTCCGACCATAAGCGCCAGGACGCCCTACACCCTCGCCGCTGCCGAGGCCTTCCACCGGAGCCTCCGCATCACGCCATCCACCGTCTGACGCAAGGGAGTTGCCCCTCACTCCCTCCCCCGCCGCAGCCGCGCCGGCCCCGCCTCGACAGAGGTCGATCAAAAGTGTTCTGATGATCACATCCATCGATCATCTTCTGAACACCACCTGATCGAAGATCAGAGGAATGGGGGTCCGGTGCGGACTGCTCGCAGCTCGGCCATCCTGTTGGCGATGGGGGTCCTCGGGGCCTCCGCCCTGGCGACGGGATGCTCCGGCACGCAGAGCAGACCCACGACCGCCACCGGCACCACCCCGTCCACCCCGGCCCCGGGCGCCACGACCGACACCCCGGCCCCGCCACCGCCCACCCCCACGCCCACTCCCACCCCCGCCTGGGACGGCCAGGTCAAGGTGCTCGGCGACGGCTCCACCTCCTACACCGGCCCCCAGCCCAAGCAGCCCGCCCCCGAGAAGCTCAAGCCCGGCGAGAAGCCGCCGCAGTTCGTCGTCTTCTCCTGGGACGGGGCGCTGGAGGGCGACGATCGCATGTTCTCCCGCTTCCGCAAGCTCGGCGCGGAGAACAACGCCCAGATGACGTTCTTCCTCTCCGGCCTCTACACCCTCCCCAAGTCCAAGAGCACGCTCTACAAGCCGCCGCAGCACAAGCCCGGCGACGCCTCCATCGACTACGCCACCGACCCCCACATCAAGGACACCCTGGAACAGCTGCGCCTCGCCTGGCTGGACGGCAACGAGATCGGAACCCACTTCAACGGGCACTTCTGCAACGCCAAGGGCGGCGGCGAGTGGAGCACCGAGGAGTGGAAGAGCGAGCTCGACCAGGCCGTCTCCTTCGTCACCAACTGGAAGACCAACACCGGCTTCAAGGACCTCCCGCCGCTCCCCTTCGACTACACCAAGGAACTGGTCGGCGGCCGCGCCCCCTGCCTGGAGGGCCAGAAGAACCTGCTCCCGGCCGAGAAGGCGGCGGGCTTCCGCTACGACGCCAGCTCCCCGGGCGAGTTCCAGGTCTGGCCCGTCAAGAAGGAGGGCATCTGGAACTTCCCGCTGCAGATGCTGCCCTACTCCGGCAAGTCGACCCAGAGCCTCTCGATGGACTTCAACTTCCTGGCCAACCAGTCCGGCAACACCACCAACGGCGACCCCAAGAAGTACGACACCTGGGAGAAGGAGACCCGCGAGAGCTACCTCGCCGGCTTCGAACGCGTCTACAACGGCAGCCGCGCCCCGCTCTTCATCGGCAACCACTTCGAGAGCTGGAACGGCGGCATCTACATGCAGGCCATCGAGGACGTGATGAAGAACGTCTGCAAGCGCGACGGCGTCCGCTGCGTCTCCTTCCGCCAGGTCGCCGACTGGCTCGACGTCCAGGACCCGAAGGTGCTCGACCAGCTCCGCCAGCTCGACCCCGCCCAACCGGCCGACTGGTCCCGCCTCGTCAAGTGACCGGACGGGGGCCCGGTCACGGGGCCCGGCAGCCGCCTGCCCCGGGCCCGGTCGGGGTGTTCGGCGAGGACGCCCTCCCGGCCGCTTCGTGAGGCGGTCGGGAGGGCGCCCTGTCGGACGGACGAACGGGCAGGCGGGGCGTCAGCCCCAGTTGCCCACGAGCGGGACGTCGCCCGGGTTGCCGAACTTCTTGCTGTAGATCACCAGGTTGGAGTTCTCGGCGGCCGCGTAGAAGGTCTGGTCACCGGGCCGGTAGACGCCGATGGTCTCCTTGCCGGTGCCGTCCCAGTCGCCCTTGATCGGGAGGTCGCCGGGGTTGCCGAACCTGATGCCCGGCCGCACGTTCTCCGTCTGGTTGGAGTCGTTCAGGTAGAAGACCTGGGTCTGCGGGTCGTAGACGGCGACGGTGGTGGTGCCGTTGCCGTCCCAGTCGCCGACCAGCGGCTTCCAGTCCGGGTTGCCCAGCTTGATCCGGTACTTGACGGTGGAGTTGTCGTCGGACAGGTAGAAGGTCTGGTCGCTCGGACGGTAGACGCCGACCGTGGTCCGCCCCTGGCCGCTCCAGTCGCCGACCAGCGGGATGTCACCGGAGGCCCCGAAGAAGAAGGTGGAGGCCACGGTGGCGTTGTCGTTCGACAGCTGGAAGGTCGCGGTGTCGGGGTGGTAGACGCCGATGGTGTCGGTGCCCGGCCCGTTCCAGTGGCCCGTCAGCGGGACGACGTTGCCGCCGCCGAACACGGTCTGGCCGGTGTACCAGCCGTTGTGGGCGGCCTCGCCGAAGCTGCCGTCCGACGGCCGGTACACGCCCGCCGAGGCGGGCGCCGGCGTGGGCGTGGCGTTGACCACGGCCCGGCCGATCCGCTGCTGCGCCGCGACGGTCAGCGGCACCTTGTTCGGCTGGTCCGGGCCGAGCCAGCGGAAGTTCTGCAGGTAGACGACGCGCGGGTCCTGCGCGGCGATCGCCCGGTACTCGGCGTTGAACGCCGCGACGTCGGCGTCGGTCTTGCCGGAGTAGCAGCCGTCGGCGACGCCCTGCTCGTTGGTGGACTCCGGGAAGAGCATCAGGTGCTGGTCCGGCGAGGAGAGGAAGGTCTTCAGGTTCGCCAGCCGCCACTGGATCTCGCCGCGGCCCACGCAGTAGTAGTCGAAGCCGACGATGTCGACCGTGGACGGGATCGGCGCGGTCTGCTCGGCGTTCCAGCGGTCGAGGCTCATGATCAGCGTCTTGTCCGGGAACGCGGCCCGGATCTGCTCGGCCTGCGTCTGGACCTGTGCGGGGGTCAGACCGTGCGAGTAGGCCTCGTCCGTCATGTCGACGGCGCCGATCTTGTCGATGTTCGAGCCGATGCGCTGCACCAGGTTGAGCAGGTTCTGCGCGGCGTTCGGGTTCGGGTTGACCTGCCAGTCACCCGGCGAGCGCGGGATCACCGTCTCCTGGTTGAGGTCGATCACGCAGGAGGCCGGCAGGCACTGGTCCAGGAAGTCCAGCCGGGTGTCCTGGTCGCGCAGGTAGTTGTTGAAGTTGGTCCACTGCGCCACCTCCGGCGCGTGGTTGACGCTGTTGTTCGGCCAGTTCGGGTCCCGGATGTCGAAGAACCCGTAGTAGCCGAGCCCGCCCAGCATGGAGACCCGCAGGTCGTCCACCGTGGTGACCTGGCCGGCCGCCGAGTGGTGGGCGCCGAGCGAGACGTAGCCGTCGCGGGGCAGCCGGGCGGCGGTGTGGCCGGAGAAGACCGTCGCGCCGTTGACCTTCACGGTCGCCTGCTGCTTGTCGCCGGTCGCCAGCGCGACCGACACCTCGTAGGAGCCCGCCGCGGGGACGGCGCTCAGCGCGGTCGGCGTGCCGCCCTGGAAGAGCGTCAGCCCGCCGTCGGCCTGGACGCGCAGACCGAGGGCGACGTCCTCGGCGTCCACGGCGCCCGTGCCGCCCGAGGCGTTGCTGACGGCGAGGGAGGCCCAGTCCTGGCCGGTGGTGCTGCCGACCACCGGCGTCAGGACGGCGTGCACCGTGTAGGCGCCGGTCGGGACGTCCGAGGTGGCCGGCTTGTTCAGGCGCACGGCCGAGGTGCCCTTGGGGAACGAGAGCACGTTCGGGTGGGCCGGGCTGTTGACCTGCACCGAGCCCGCCGGCGGGTTGAGGGCCAGGCCCTTGACGCCCGAGACGGCGGTGTAGTCGGCGGAGATCAGGCTCGGCTGGCGGGCGCTGAGGTCCTGGTTGAGGCCGAAGTCGGCGGTGGCGTTGGGCGCCCCGTCGAAGGTGTCGACGAGCGGCTTGGCGCTGCGGGTGGCGCTGGTGTCGACCTTGCTGACGTTCAGGCCGTGGCCGGCGCCGTCGCCGAAGGTGGTGACGCGGTCCGGGTCGGAGAGGTAGGCGCCGAGGTAGAGGAACTCGCTGGACGGCCAGCTGGTCACCCCGGCCGGCGCGGAGACGGTGAACGGGGTGCCGTTCACGGTCAGGGTGAGGGCGCGGTCGGCGCCGGTGGAGACGGTCAGCGAGACGGCGTACTGCGCCGTGGGCGCCACCGTGCCGATCCAGAAGGGGGTCTCGCCGCCGCCACCGTGGAAGAGGGCGAGCTTGCCGCCCGAGGTGACGGTCAGGCCGAGGTCGACGTCGCCGCCGGTCACGTAGCCCCAGCTGCGGTGGCTGCGGCTCAGCACGATCGAGGCCCAGTCGTTGCCGCCGGTGTCACCGACGACCGGGTCGATCACCGTCGAGACGGTGTAGTGGCCGGTGCCGTCCGCGACGGCCGGCGCGCCGAGCATGACCGCGGAGACGCCCTTGGCGAAGAGCAGCTTGTTGGGGTACTTCGGGTGGCTGGTCTGGACGAACCACTGGTCGGGCGCGACGGAGGTGTCCCAGCGGCCGGAGACCCGGGTGTACGAGATCCCGTGCTGCCCAGCCGGCGGCGACTGCCGGGCGTCGAGCCCGACGTTCAGCCCGTACAGCGGGTCGGTGTCCTGGGACGGGTCCAGCTGGAAGGTGTCCGAGAAGGCGCGCGTGGTGTCGAGGTCCACCGGCGTCGGCCCGGACCCGTCACCGGCTGAGGCGCCGGCCGGTACGGCAGCCGGAGCGGCAGCCGCCGGGGTGGCTGCGAGGCCCGCGGGCAGCAGCGCCAGCGCGAGCGCCGAGGCGCCGGCCAGCAGCCGGCGGCCCAGGCGTTGAGTGAGTATCACCGAGTCTTCGTCTCCCGGTCGTCGAGTCGGCGGCGCGGGCGTGCGTCGCCGCGGGGAGAGCGGACACAGCGGTGTCGTACCAGGTCAGCGACCTTCCCCCCGGGCGGGATCATAGAGGGTGGGTACGAACCCCTCCGATCCGGAACCCCGGAGCGGCCGTCCTCGGCCGGGGCGGCCACCGGTTTCCGCGCACGGCACGGGCGGCCCCGCGTCGTGGCGACCGACACGGGGCCGCGTCGGCCGCGGGGCCCGTCACCTCCTCGGGCCCCGCGGCGGACCGGCCTACCGGCCGGGGGGCGTCGTCTTCATGTAGGCGGTCCAGATGCGGGCCGGCACGGTGGCGTCGGAGGTGTCCGGGGTGGCGCCGCCGAGGCCTTCGAGGGAGAGGAGCTTCATGTCCTTCAGGTCCGCGCGGAACACGGTGACCGCCGTCGACAGCTGCCCGTTGTAGCCGACGAACCACCCGGCCGTGCGGTCCGTGGTGGTGCCGGGTTTGGCGGCCAGGTTCGGGCCGGCCTCCGCCGCCGGCTTGGCGGCTCCGTCGCGGACGGAGCCCTTGAGCGCCGCGTCCACGTCGCCCGCGACCGACGGCGTCAGTGCCTGGACGGGGGTCGGCAGGCGCAGCGGGAGCTGGACGCCGTTGCGGGAGATCCGCAGCACCGAGTACGGGTCGGTGTGGGTGCCGCCGGCCGCGAAGGTGGCGTACGCGTCGGCGGTGCGCAGGGCGCTGGGGGTGGAGTTGCCGACGCCGAGGGCCGGGACGAGTTCGCCGAGGCTGTTGGGGAGCAGGCCGAGGTCGGTGGCGGTCTTCTGCACCCTGTCCAGGCCGACGTCCATGCCGAGTTGCATCAGCGGCCCGTTGACGGACTGCTCGACCGCGTTCCGCAGGGTGACGGTGCCCCAGTTCCGCTTGCCGTCGTTGGCGGTCTTGACGATCTTCCCGTCCCGTCCCCAGTACGGCCCTTCCGGGGTCATCACGTTCACCCCGTCGTCGCCGTTGTAGGTGGTGGCGGGCGTGACCGGGGTGCGGTCGCCGCCCCGTTTGCGCTGCACTCCCTCGCCGAGCCCGGCGGCGTACACGACCGGAGTGAAGGCCGAACCGATGGGCACCGTCGTGGTGTTGGCGTTGTTGAAGCCCTGCTTCAGGTAGTCGGGGCCGCCGTAGAGCGCGACCACCCGGCCGTCCGGGGCCACCGAGGCGGCACCGACCTTCAGGAGTTTGTCGGACTCCCGGTTGTCCGGGTCGATCCCGGCGGTGCCCTCCCGGACGGCGGCGGCCAGGGCGTCGACCCTCGGCTTCTCGAAGGTGGTGTGGATCTGGTGGCCGCCGAGGTCGAACTGGGCCGGGGTGATGTCGGTGTGGCTCTCCACGTACGCCCGGGCCATGTCGACCAGGTACCCGGTCTGGCCGCTCAGCCCCGCCGACTTCGGCTGCGGCCTGGGTTCGGGGAACACCGTGTACCGGGCGCGCTCGGCGGCGGACAGCCTGCCGACCTCCACCATCCGGTCCAGGATCCAGGACCAGCGTTCCTCGGCGCGCTCCCGGTTCGCCGGGCTCACCGCCGGGTCGTACTGCGAGGCGCCCTTCAACAGGGCGGCCAGGAAGGCCCCTTCGCTCGGGTCGAGCTGGGAGACGTCCTTGCCGTAGTAGGCGGCCGCGGCGCGCTCGATGCCGTAACTGCCGCGCCCGAACCAGCTGGTGTTCAGGTAGCCGGCCAGGATGTCCTGCTTGCTCATCCGGTCGTCCAGCTTGACGGCGATGGCGATCTCGCTGAGTTTGCGGGACATGTCCTGGCGCTGGTTCAGGTAGATGTTCTTGACGTACTGCTGGGTGATGGTGGAACCGCCCTGGGTGTCACCGCCGGTGACCATCTGGACGACGGCGCGGCCGATGCCGGTCACGGAGATGCCCGGGTCGGTGTAGAAGGTCTCGTTCTCGGCGGCCAGCACCGCCCACTGCACCGGCTCCGGCACCTGGCTGAGCGGCACCTCCTGCCGGTTGGTCGGACCGATCCGCGCCATCTCGGTGCCGTCCGCCCAGTAGTAGACGTTGTTCTGCTGGGTGGCGAAGGAGTTCAGGTCCTCCGGGACGGCGGTGGTCTGGTAGAACCAGACCATCCAGCCCGTCAGCGCCGCCGTTCCCGTCCCGGCCACCAGCAGCAGTTGCCGCCAGGAGGGGAGCCAGCGGCGGACCCCGCGCCGTCCGCGGCGCGGGTAGTCGATCCGCAGGGCGCGGCGCGGGGACGGGCGCCGCTCCCGGAGCGGGCGCCTCTCCCGTGACGGCTTCCGGCGCGGTGGGAAGCGCCACCGTCGCCGCCCGGGCTTCTCCTCGTCGGCCGCGTCGTCTCGCTGAGCACGCACAGTCCGGTCTCCGATTCGCTCGTGGGCATGGTCCTCCGTACACATAGACGCGGTGGGAACATCAGTACGTATGCCTCGTCGCGATGTGATCATCGTCATACTCGATGCGACGGGCGACGGTGCCCGGACCGGCGGACGGGCCCACGGACGACCGGCGGGCGACCCGCGGACGGCCCAGGGACCGCCGACCCGCGCCGGAACCGGTCCGCGGCCGCCCCGCCGTACCGCCAGAATGACGCCATGAGGATGATCCAGACCGCGCTCGGCGCGATGCTGCTCCTGCTGGTCGTCGGCAGCATCCTGCGCACGCTGGTCGTTCCGCGCGGGCTCTACTCGGCACTGGTGATGCGGCTCTGGCGGGTGCTGCGCGGGCTGCTGCGGCTGCTCGCCGGGCCGGGCCGCGGCTACCACGCGCAGGACCGGGCGCTCACCTGGCTGGCGCCGCTGGTGCTGCTGGGCATGCTCGGGGTGTGGCTCAGCTGCATGCTGACCGCCTACACCCTGCTGCTGCACGGCACCTCCGAGCTGAGCTGGTCGGTGTCCGTGCGCGAGGCCGGATCCAGTCTGTTCACCCTCGGCTTCGCCAGCGGCGAGCGGCTGCACCTCTCCGCGATCGACTTCATGGCCGCCGCCAGCGGCCCGCTGGTGATCGCCCTCCAGATCTCCTACCTGCCGACCCTCTACGCCGCCTACCAGCGCCGCGAGACCGAGGTGACGCTGCTGCAGTCCCGGGCCGGCGAACCCGCCTGGGGGCCCGAGCTACTGGCCCGCCAGTCCCTCGTGGACACCGAGACCGCGCTCCCCCAGCTCTACCGGGACTGGGAGCGGCTGGCCGCCGACATCGGTGAGAGCCACTCCAACTACCCGGTGCTGCTCTCCTTCCGCTCCCCGCAACCCAACCGCAGCTGGGTGGTCGGCCTGATCGCCGTGATGGACGCCGCCGCCCTGCACCTGGCGCTCTGCCCGCGCTCGGCCCCGCCCGAGGCCCGGTTGGTGCTCCGGGCCGGCTTCACCGCGCTGCGCGACATCGCCCGCTCGCTGCGGATCGACTTCGACACGGATCCGGACCCGGACGTCCCGATCCGGCTGACGTACGCCGAGTACCTGGGCGCCGTCGCGATGATCACCGCGGCCGGGTTCCCGCGCGAACGCCCGATCGAGGAGGCCTGGGCGCACTTCCACGGCTGGCGGGTCAACTACGAGGCGCTGGCGTACGAACTGGCCCGCCGCAGCGACGCCGTCCCGGCGCTGTGGACCGGCCCGCGCGACTTCCGCGCCCCGGTCATCCCGCCGGCCCGCCCGGCCGACCGCCGTCCCTCCACGGCGCCACCGACGGCGCCACCGCCGCCGCCCGTCTGAGGCCCGGACGCGCTTCGCCCCCGGGCGCGCAGCAGCTGGAGGTTGGGACCGGTCAGGGTGCCGTCCCGGTTGACGTCGGTGACGACGTAGCGGGC
>NZ_JBEXWT010000091.1:0-36997 GCF_040629945.1 Kitasatospora sp. NPDC005856
CCGACGGCCGCATCGTCGACGAACTCCACCAGCCCACCGCCGACACCGTCCTGGACCGCATGCGCCGCTTCGACGCCAAGGGCCGCACCAGCTGACACCGCGCCAGCCGTAGCCCGCTCACCGACCCACCCCAGGACACCCCATGTATCGCACCGCACTGCGCAACGTGCTGGCCCACAAGGGCCGACTGCTGATGACGGCGCTGGCCGTCATGCTCGGCACCGCCTTCGTGGCCGGAACCATGGTCTTCTCCGACACCTTCGGCAAGGCCATGCGGGACAGCAACTCCAAGAGCTACTCGGACGTCTCGGTCCAGCTGGTGGACCGCGCGGCCGGCTCCGCCGCCTCCGCCCGGCAGAAGAGCGAGGGCGGCTCGGCCACCCTCACCGACGCCACCGTCCAGCAGCTGGCCGCCCTGCCGGGCACCGCCGGCGCCCGCGGCGTGGTCAGCGGCTTCACCGGCGTCGCCGACAAGAAGGGCAACCTGATCGGCCAGGTCTGGGCCGCCAAGGGTGCCAACTTCGCGCCCGGCCAGGACGGCAAGGACCCGCGCTACCCGATGGTCGAGGGCCAGGGCCCGAAGACCGCCAAGGAGGTCGCGCTCGACCGCAGGACCGCCGACAAGGGCGGCTACAAGGTCGGCGACACCGTCCGGGTCGCAGCCAACGGCCCCGTCGTCGAGGCCAAGCTCACCGGCGTCTTCACCACCGACGACCCGGTCGTGAACACCGGCGGGTCGCTCACCCTGTTCGACAAGGCCACCGCCCAGCAGACCCTGCTGGAGCCGGGCCGCTACAGCAGCGTCGTACTCACCGCCAAGCCCGGCACCAGCCAGGACGCGCTGCTCGCCCAGGTCCAGCCCACGGTGCCGTCCGGCCACCAGTTCGACGTCGAGACCGGCGCCAAGCTCAACGCCGACGAGCAGGAGATGATCACCAAGAGCACCAGCAGCATGCGCACGATGCTCCTGGTCTTCGCCTTCATCTCGCTCTTCGTCGGCATCTTCATCATCGCCAACACCTTCACCATGCTGGTCGCCCAGCGCACCAAGGAGCTGGCCCTGCTGCGCGCCATCGGCGCCAGCCGCAAGCAGGTCACCCGGTCCGTGCTGATCGAGGCCCTGCTGATCGGCACCGTCTCCGCCGTGGCCGGCCTGGTCGCCGGCATCGGGATCGGCGCCGGGATGCAGTCGCTGATCGGCTCGCTGAACGAGAACATGCCGAACGGCTCGCTGGTGATCAAGCCGCTCACCGTCGTGGTGACGGTCGTGGTCGGCGTCCTGGTGACCGTCCTGTCCGCCCTGCTGCCCGCCATGCGCGCCTCCCGGATCGCCCCGGTGGCCGCGATGAGCAGCGGCGACCAGCCGGTCTCCCAGAAGAGCCTGGTGGTCCGCAACACGATCGGCTCGGTGCTCGCCGGCGGCGGCCTCGCGCTGATCGGCTACGGCGCCTCGCTGGGCAACTCCGACGGCCGGCTGCCGGTCGGCGCCGGCGCCTTCCTGGCCCTGATCGGCGTGTTCGTCCTGCTGCCGTTGCTCTCCCGTCCGGTGGTCGCGCTGGTCGGCCCGCTGCTGCGGCTCGGCGGCACCCCGGGCAGGCTCGCCCAGCAGAACGCGGTGCGCAACCCGCGCCGCACCGCGGCCACCGCCGCCGCGCTGACCATCGGTCTGACCCTGGTCACCGGCCTCACGGTGATCGGTGCCTCGGTCAACGACACCGTCGACCGGGCCGTCACCAGCTCGATGAAGGCCGACTTCATCGTCGGGGCCGCCAACGGCATGAGCCTGTCCGAGCAGGTGCCCGCCCAGATCGCCAAGGCCCCCGGGGTCGCCGCCTCCTCGGCGATGACCACCGCGTTCTGGGAGCTCAACGGCACCAGCAAGACCGTCACCGGCGTGGACGCGGCCGTCCTCGACCAGCTCGCCGACGTCGACCTGGTCAGCGGCTCCACCGCCGGGTTCGCCAAGGGCCAGCTGCTGCTCGACGAGGACGCCGCCAAGAAGCTGAACGCCACCACCGGCTCGGTGCTGAACGTGTCCTACCCGGACGAGTCCACCGGACAGCTCACCGTCGGCGGCGTGTACAAGGCGGGCGGCATGCTCGGCCCGGTCCTGCTGACCAACAGCGAGATCGTCAAGCACGAGCCCAAGCCGTACATCTCCGACGTCCTGGTCAAGGGCAAGGACGGCGGCACCGACGGCCTGAAGCAGGCCCTCAAGGACGCCACCGGCGCCAACCCGGTGATCGACGTGAAGTCCAAGCAGGACGTCCGGGACGAGTTCAGCCAGGTCATCACCTTCGCGCTGAACCTGATGTACGGCCTGCTGGGGATGGCGGTCCTGATCGCGATCCTGGGCGTGGTCAACACGCTGGCGATGTCGGTCTTCGAGCGCAAGCGCGAGATCGGGATGCTGCGGGCGATCGGCCTGGACCGCGGCGGCATCAAGCGGATGGTCCGTCTGGAGTCCGTGGTGATCTCGCTGTTCGGCGCCGGCGTCGGCCTGCTGCTCGGCTGCTTCATCGCCTGGGCGATCAACGGCACCCTGAAGTCCAGCCTCTCCGGCCTGACCACGGTCCTGCCGTACGGCCAGCTGGCGCTCTTCCTGGCGCTGGCCGGGGTGGTCGGCCTGGTGGCCGCGATCTGGCCGGCCCGCCGGGCGTCCAAGCTGGACATCCTGTCGAGCATCAAGACCGACTGACCGGTCCCGGAACGAGAGAGGTCCCCTGCCGGAGGTTCGGCAGGGGACCTTCCACTTCTGTACTCCGCCCGGTCGCACGGCCGGCTGAGCACCACGGAGGTCGTGGTCCGGCAACGCTGCCGGGCGGAGGGCCTCCGACTCATACCCCGGTGCTCCCACACCGGGGTCTCAGTCGCTTACTTGCTCGCGAGTTCCTTGTCGGCGGCCGGCTTGGCGGCCTCGACGGGCTTGGTGGGCGGGGTGACCTCCTGGATCGGAAGCTGCGGCCGCTCCATCTGGGAGAGGCCGACCATCTCGCGCTTGAGGAACATCGCGAGCGTCCAGTCGGTGAAGACGCGGACCTTGCGGTTGAAGGTCGGCACCATCGCGCCGTGGTACAGGCGGTGGAACCACCAGGCCGGACGGCCCTTCAGCTTGTACTTGCCGAAGAGGATCGCCACGCCCTTGTGCAGGCCGAGACCGGCGACCGCACCGAGGTTCTTGTGCTTGTACTCCTTCTGCGGGAAGCCGCGCATGCCGGAGATCACGTTGTCGCCGAGGACGACGGCCTGACGGCAGGCGTGCTGCGCGTTCGGCGGGCACCAGGCGCCCTCACCGGCGGCGAGGTCCGGCACCTGGGCGTTGTCGCCGGCGGCCCAGACGTAGTCGAAGCCCTGGACCTGGAGGGTCGGCGCGGTGTCGACGTGGCCGCGCGGGCCCAGCGGCAGGCCGAACTCGGACAGCACCGGGTTCGGCTTCACGCCGGCCGTCCACACGATGGTGGAGGCGTCCATCTCCATGCCGTTCTTCAGCATGACGTGGCCGTCGACGCAGGAGTCCATCGAGGTCTCGATGTAGACCTCGATGTTGCGCTCCTCGAGCTTCTCCTTGGTCCACAGACCGAGGTCCGGGCCCATCTCGGGGAGGATGCGGTTGGCCGCCTCGACCACCACGAAGCGCATGTCCTCGCGGCTGACGGTCTTGTACAGCTTGGCCGCGTCGCGGGCCATGTCCTCGATCTCGGCGACGGTCTCGATGCCGGCGAAGCCGCCACCGATCACCACGAAGGTCAGCGCCTTGCGGCGGATCTCCTGGTCCGTGGTGGACTCGGCCTTGTCGAGCTGGGCCATGACGTGGTTGCGGAGGCCGATGGCCTCCTCGACCGTCTTCATGCCGATGCCGTTCTCCGCCAGACCCGGGATCGGGAAGGTGCGGGAGACCGAGCCGGTCGCGACGACCAGGTACTCGAAGGGCAGCTCGTAGCTGTCGCCGGCCGCGGGCTGGATGGTGGCGACCTTGCGGGCGTGGTCGATGCCGGTGACGGACCCGGTCAGCACCTCCGCCTGCTTGAGGGCGCTGCGCAGCGGCGCGACGAGGTTGCGGGGCGCGACGTTGCCGCCGGCCGCCTCGGGGAGGAAGGGCAGGTACGTCATGTACGACCGCGGGTCGACGACCGTGACGGTCGCTTCGCCGTAACGCATCTTCTTGAGGATGCGCATCGCGGCATACAGGCCGACGTAACCACCGCCGACAATGAGGATGCGAGGACGCTCCGTGGTGCTCATATCCGAAAGTATCCAGCACCGTCCGGAGCAGTCTTCGTGAGCCCGGTCACAAGTTGACGGACCCCCCGTGCTACACTGCGCGGCCGCAAAACCGGGTCCGGCGCGGCGGCCCCCACCCCTGGACGGCCCCGCGCAAGCGCACGCCGGAGCACTACCGGCCTGAGCAGCAACGATCCGCACAACGCCCGGGTTCCCGCGCATGATTTCGAATTTCAAACCTCAAGCGAGGCCTGACCTGCGATCCCATGGGCCAGTCGACCGGCACGCCTTCGGTCCCACAATTCGGACGTAGCGGGCGGGCCGGTGCGGTGAATGACCGGATCGTCATGTGAAGAAATTCACGAACTTTCCGCCCCGCGCTCGGGCGCGCCCCGGCCCCTGCCACCCGAAAGGGGTGCCGGGGCCGGGGCGGGGCAGACCCGCGCGGGGTCAGGAGGCGATGCCCCAGGCGATCCCGTCGAGGATGTCGTGTTCGCTCACGACCACCTCGGCGGCGCCGGTGCGCTCCATGATCTCCAGCAGCTCCAGCGCCCCGGCCGCGATCACGTCCACCCGGCCCGGGTGCATCGACGGGATGGCCGCGCGCTCGGCGTGGGTGGCGGCCAGCAGCTCCCGGGCGATCTCGGCGACCCGGTCCCGGCCGATCCGCGAGTGGTGGATCGCCTCCGAGTCGTAGTCGGGCAGGCCCTGGGCGATCGCGGACACCGTGGTGACCGTCCCGGCCAGCCCCACCAGGGTGGCCGCGCCGGTCAGCGGGACGACCTCCTCGGCCCGGTCCAGCTCGGCCCGCACATGCGCCCGGGCCGCCTCGACCTGCTCCTGGGAGGGCAGCTCGGCGTCACCGAAGTACCGCTCGGTGAGCCGCACGCAGCCGATGTTCACCGAGCGCGCCGCCTCGACGTCGTCCGTGCCGAGCACGAACTCGGTGGAGCCGCCGCCGAGGTCGAACACCAGGTACGGGCCGGGGAACTGACCGCCGGCCAGCTCCTTGGTGGCACCCACGAAGGAGAGGTGCGCCTCCTCCTCGCCGCTCACCACCTCGGGCTCGACGCCCAGGATGTCGCGCACGCCCTTGACGTACTCGTCGCTGTTCTCGGCGTCCCGGGAGGCGCTGGTGGCGACGAAGCGCAGCCGCTCGGGGCCGACGCCGAAGCCGGAGATGATCTCCTGGTACTCCCGGCAGGCCGCGAAGGTGCGGGCCAGCGCGTCCGGGTGCAGCCGGCCGGTCCGGTCCACGCCCTGGCCCAGCCGGTTGACGATCATCCGGCGGTCGAGGTCGGTGATCTCCCCGGTCTCCGGGTCGAGGTCGGCGACCAGCAGGCGGATCGAGTTGGTGCCGCAGTCGATCGCGGCCACGCGGGTCGTGCTCACTCGGACTCCTGCTCCGCCGCGGCCTCCTCGGCGGCGCGCTTCTTCGCGGCCCGCTCGGCGGTCTTCTGCTCCTTGGCGGCGATCACGGCCTCGTGGTCCTGCCCCTTGGCACGGTTGCGGACGACCCGCTCACCGGCGGCCTCGACCTCGGCCGGGGAGACGCACGGGCCCTTGGCCCACCAGTCCTCCAGCATGCCGATCGCCTCGTCGCCGAGCGGGTTGACGCCCTCGCCGGCCGCCAGCGAGTGGCCGACCAGCACGTGCAGGCACTTCACCCGGTCCGGCATGCCGCCGGCGCTCGGGAAGCCCTCCAGCACCTCGATCGCGTCGCGCCGGGCGATGTAGTCCTCGTGCGCCTTCTGGTAGGCGGCGGCCAGTTCCGGGTCCTCGGCGAGCCGGGCCGTCTGGTCCTTCATCACGCCCTCCGCCTCCAGGGTGCCGATCAGCGAGGCGGCCTTGGGGCAGGTCAGGTAGTAGAGCGTGGGGAACGGCGTGCCGTCCGGCAGTCGGGGGGCCGTCTCGACGACGTCCGGGTTGCCGCAGGGGCAGCGGTGCGCCACGCCGCGCAGGCCGCGCGGCACCCGGCCGAGCTGGGCGGCGATGGCCGCGACGTCGGCGTCGGAGACGGTGGGGTGGTTCTCAGTGGTCATGGGGGGAGGTGTCTCCAACGGGGGACGGTGGGAGGGCAAGGGGAAGGGGGGCGACGGGGGCCGCCGCCGCGGTGTCGGCGGCATCCACCGAGTCCCAGATGCTGGCGTACCAGGGCTTGGCGGCCGCCGTCCGGCCGGCGGGGCCCGCGGCGGCCGGGTTCCCGGCGGCCGGGTTTCCGGAGACCGGGTTTCCGGAGACCGGGTTTCCTGAGGCCGGGTTCGCGGAGGAGGCCGCGCCGGCCGCGGACGAGGAGGTCTGGGCGGAGGCCCGGGCGGCCGGGTCCACCGCGATGTACGGGGTCTCCCCCGGCACCGCGTAGTGCAGCCGGGCGCGGGCCTGCGCCTTGACGTACTCCGGATCCTGCCACCGGGCCTTCTCCCGGCGCAGCTGCTCGACCTGCTGGCGCGCGTGGTCGGCCTTCGCCCGCTGGGCGGAGATCTCGGCGCGCTGGGAGATGAACTGCCGCGTCGGGTAGGCGAGGATCGCCACCAGCGAGCAGAGCACCAGGACGAGGACGGTCGCCCGGCTCGTGAACCGGGGCCGGGCCGCCAAGCCCGGGATCCTCCAGCCAGCCATCTCCCGTATCCCCTCCTGGTCGCGACGGTGCCCCGCCGTCCACCCTACGGGGTGAACGGCGGGGCACCGGTCAGGCGTGCGCTACCGGGAGCGCTCGGGCCGAGCGCGCGGGGGCTCGGGCCTTGTGCGCCGGGCGCTCGGCCCACGTGAGCGCAGTGCTCGGGCCTCGCGCTCGCTGTGCCGGTTACTCCGCGGAGCGGAAGCGCGGGAAGGCGCCGCGACCGGCGTACTCGGCGGCGTCGTCGAGGATCTCCTCGATGCGCAGCAGCTGGTTGTACTTGGCGACGCGCTCGGAGCGGGCCGGGGCACCGGTCTTGATCTGGCCGCAGTTGGTGGCGACGGCCAGGTCGGCGATGGTGACGTCCTCGGTCTCGCCGGAGCGGTGCGACATCATGCAGCGGTAGCCGTTGCGCTGGGCCAGCTCGACGGCGTCCAGGGTCTCGGTCAGCGAGCCGATCTGGTTCACCTTCACCAGCAGCGCGTTGGCGGTGCCGGTCTCGATGCCGCGGGCCAGGCGGGCCGGGTTGGTGACGAACAGGTCGTCGCCGACCAGCTGGACCTTGTCGCCCAGCTTGTCGGTCATGGCCTTCCAGCCGTCCCAGTCGGACTCGTCCAGCGGGTCCTCGATGGAGACCAGCGGGTAGGCGGCGACCAGCCCGGCGTAGTACTCGATGAGCTCGGCGGAGGTGAGCGCCTTGCCCTCGAACTGGTAGGCGCCGTCCTCGTAGAACTCGGAGGAGGCGACGTCCAGGGCCAGCGCGACGTCACGGCCGGGCTCGTAGCCGGCCTTCTGGATGGCCTCGACGATGAGGTCCAGGGCCTCGCGGTTGGAGTCCAGGTTCGGGGCGAAGCCGCCCTCGTCGCCCAGGCCGGTGGACAGGCCGCGCTCCTTCAGCACGCCCTTGAGCGTGTGGTAGACCTCGACGCCCCAGCGGACGGCCTCGGAGAAGGACTCCGCGCCGATCGGGGCGATCATGAACTCCTGGATGTCGACGTTGGAGTCCGCGTGCGACCCACCGTTGAGGATGTTCATCATCGGGACCGGCAGGACGTGCGCGTTCGGGCCGCCCAGGTAGCGGAACAGCGGCAGGTCGCTGGCCTCGGAGGCGGCGTGCGCGACGGCCAGCGAGACGCCCAGGATGGCGTTGGCGCCCAGCGAGGACTTGTCCGGGGTGGCGTCCAGGTCCAGCATGGCCTGGTCGATCAGGCGCTGCTCGGTGGCGTCGTAGCCGACGAGCTCCGGGCCGATCTGCTCGATGACGGCCAGGACGGCCTTCTCGACGCCCTTGCCGAAGTAGCGGTTCTTGTCACCGTCGCGCAGCTCCAGGGCCTCGAAGGCACCGGTGGAGGCACCCGACGGCACAGCGGCACGACCCGTGCTGCCGTCGTCGAGGCCGACCTCGACCTCGACCGTGGGGTTGCCGCGCGAGTCGAGGATCTCACGGGCTACGACGACATCGATGGACGGCACGAGGCATCTCCTTGCGGAAGCAGGGTCCGGTCTGACGGTGGTGCTGTCAGCAGGACGATTGCGGAGTCGTTACGACCAGAGCCTAACCGCCCGGGCTCCCGGGGCCACGTCCGCCTCGGTCCCGTCTCAGCGTGTGGCCCCACTACCCACCGGTAGTTCACCTGCTTGTCCCAGCTTGTCCCACCGGAGCGGGCGAATGCGGACGAAGGGGACCGGTAGGACCGGTCCCCTTCGGACGGCGGGGTGAGGCGGCGCCGGCGCCGGGCGCGTCGGCGGGCGCGGCTTGCGGCCGCGGGCACGGCCGCGGCTTGCGATCGCGGGCGCTACGGGCCGGCGTCGGGCGGGCCGGCGTCGGGCGGGCCGGCTCAGCCGAAGTGCAGCACCTGGCCGGGCATGATCAGGTTCGGGTCGCCGCCGACGGTGGCGTGGTTCTGCTCGTACAGCGCGTGCCAGCCGCCGGACACGCCCTGGGCGGTGGCGATGGTCGACAGGGTGTCACCGGCGCGGACGGTGTAGTCGTGGCCGGCGGCCTGCGGGGCCGACTGCGCGGCCTGCGGGGCGTACTGCGGCTGGGCGGCGGCCTGGCCGGCGTACTGCTGGTAGACGCCCTGGTGGCTGGTCCAGTACCAGGCGCCGTTGTTCTGGTACCAGTACACCTTGGCGTCGGCGTCCCAGCCGGCCTTGCCGGAGAAGCCCGGGGCCTGCGGCTGCGCCTGCTGCTGCGGGGCGGCCTGCTGGACCGGCTGCGCGGCGGGCTTCTGGGCCGGCTTCTGGGCGACGGGCTGCTGCGCGACCGGCTTCTCGGCCGGCTTGGCGGCGGGCTTCGGGGTCTGCTGCTTGGGGGCGGACTGCGGCTTGGCGTCCGAGGAGGTGTCGACCGCGGCCGGGGCGCCGCCCTTGGTCAGACCGGCCTTCTGGGAGCAGACCGGCCAGGCGCCCGGACCCTGCGAGGCCAGCACCTTCTCGGCGACCGAGATCTGCTGGCCCTTGCTGGCCTGGTTGGCCTGCGGCGCGTAGGCGGTGCCGCCGTACGCCTTCCAGGTGCTGGAGGTGAACTGGAGGCCGCCGTAGAAGCCGTTGCCGGTGTTGATGCTCCAGTTGCCGCCGCTCTCGCACTGGGCGACGGCGTCCCAGGTGGAGGCCGGGGCCGCGGAGGCGCCGGTGGCGGTGAGGAGCGGCATCGCGAGTCCGACGCCGGCCACACCGGCGACGGCGATGGCCTTCTCGGCCTGGGTGCGACGACGGTGACGGCCAGTTCCAACGAACAGCATGAAGAGGTCCCTCTCCGCACGCCTGCGAGGTGAGCTGTCGGGTTCGGACCGGGAGGTGGCCCGGCCGCCGTATGCGGAAACGTTCCGCTCGGGCGGCTTCACCCCAAGCCGTGGGGAGACGGCAAAAAACCTGGTTCCCCCGCCCCTGCCCAGGGTTCTGGTCGGTTTCCCGTGGCGCGGCGGGCAGGACTCGGCGTTCCGCGTACGAGGTCCGCAGCTGCGAACTCCAGGGAGAGTAGACAGATCTTCAGACCAATCACAAGCTCATATCGTCGATATCACACGATAATTACGGCCTGTGCTCGATCGCCTACCAACGGCGGTGTTATGTCCGGATTGATGGTTGTTCACACCCCCGCCAGCAGGCGATTCGCGACGTCCCGTCAGCGCGACCTCAGCGTGTCGCGGGCGCGGCGGGAGCGTTCGGAGAGGCCTCCGGAGGGGTGCGCGGAGGAGTGTGCGGAGGAGCGTGCGGAGAGCGGTTCTCCGGGCTGAATTCCACCGGAAGTTCGCGCAGCCCACGCATGATCAGACCGCCGCGCCACCGCAGATCCTCCGGGCGTTCCGCGAGCCGCAGATCCGGCAGCCGGGAGAGCAGCGTGGCCAGCGCGGCACGGCCCTCCAGCCGGGCGAGCGGAGCGCCGATGCAGTAGTGGATGCCGTGCCCGAAGCCCAGGTGGGGGTTGTCCGTTCGGGCCAGGTCCAGGGTGTTCTCGTCCGCGAACCGGGCCGGGTCGCGGTCCGCCGCGGCGAGCACCACCAGCACCGGATCGCCGACCGGGATGTCCACCCCGCCGATGGTCAGCGGACGGGTCGCGAACCGCCAGGTCGCCAGCTCCACCGGCCCGTCGTAGCGCAGGAGTTCCTCGATGCCGGTCTCCAGCAGCGCGCTCTCCCCGCGGGCCACCGACTCCTGCAGCAACCGGCGCTGCTCCGGATTGCGCAGCAGGGCGTACGTGCCGTTGCCGATCAGGTTCACGGTCGTCTCGAAGCCCGCGAACAGGAGGATGAAGGCCATCGCCGCGGCCTCGTTCTCGGTCAGGTGCTCGCCGTGGTCGCCCGCCCGGATCAGACCGGAGATCAGGTCGTCCCCGAGGTCCGCGCGCTTGCGGTGGATCAGCTCCAGCAGGTACGCCCGCATCCGCTTCACCGCCCGCCCCACGCCGCCGCGTTGGCCACTGCCGTGTCCCGGCTTCGTGTGTCGCAGCATCATCCCGGCCCAGTCGCGGAAGTCGTCCTGGTCCTCGGCCGGCACCCCGAGCATGTCGC
Organism: Kitasatospora sp. NPDC005856; assembly: GCF_040629945.1. NCBI lineage: Bacteria > Bacillati > Actinomycetota > Actinomycetes > Kitasatosporales > Streptomycetaceae > Kitasatospora > Kitasatospora sp. NPDC005856. The sequence continues at coordinate 10,852 of NZ_JBEXWT010000091.1, forward strand.
AGATCGCGTAGATGGGCAGCGGGAAGGCGAACTCGTGGATCAGGTCCGCCGAACCGCGCTGCGCGAAGCCGTCGATCAGCCGGTCGGTGAGCTGCTGCACCCGCGGCTCGAACTCGGCCACCCGGCGCGGGGTGAACGCCTTCGACACCAGCCGGCGCAGCCGGGTGTGGTCCGGCGGGTCGATGTTCAGCAGGTGGGTCATCAGGTCCGCCTGCCGCTCCCCCGGGATGCCCACCCGGCCGGTGCGGTGCGCCTGCTCACTGTGGTGCGCCGGGTTCTTCGACAGCCGGCTGTCCGCGAGCGCCTGCCGGGCGTCCGCGTACCTGGTCACCAGCCAGGCCTCCACCCCGCTCGGCAGCGTGGTGCGGTGCACCGGGGCGTGCTCGCGCAGCCAGGCGTAGGCGGGGTACGGGTCGGAGGCGAACTCCCAGGTGAACAGCTGCGGGGCGGAGGCCTGGGCGGGGGCGTCGGACGGCGTCGCGGCGGGCCGGGCGGGGTCGGGCTGAGCTGGCATGGACCGACCGTATCCGGTGCGCCCGACCGCGGCCGTCGTGCCGACACTCCGTGGACGACCCGTCGACCGGCCGGGAACCGTCATGGACGGCTCATGGCCTGTCCGTGGACGGTCAGTGGACCGCCCGTGGACCGCCCGTGGACGGCTCTTGGCCGACTCTTGGCCGCGGGGTGGGCGTGAGTCTGGTCACCTGAGGGGTAATCCCTGTTGCGGAGGGTCAGGACGTGCCTACGATCCTCCGCAGTACGCGTGGGCGCCGGTGCGGTGTCGCCCACAGGGAGGAGCAGGCCATGCGGGTCAGCGGGTCAGTCGTCGTCATCGCGGTCCTCGACGGCGGTTCGGGCGCGGGCCTCGCCCGCCGGTTCGCCGCGGCCGGCGCCACCGGAATGCTGATCGCCGACCAGTACGTCGGCATCGCCGAGGACCTCGCCACCGAACTCGACCGGCCGGGCTGCCCCGTCGTCGGCGTCTGCGGCGACATCCGCCGCCCCAGCGACGTCGCCGCCCTCGTCGACACCGCCGAGAAGCACCTCGGACCGATCGACCTGTTCGCCGTGGCCGGCCCGGGCGGCGAGCGGATCATCTCGCTCGCCGAGCTGCCCGACCACCTCGACCTGGAACGGCTCGCCGAACTCGTCGTCCTCGTCGGCGAGGCCATCGGCGAACTCGTCCCGCCGCAGCGGCGGCCGGAGCCCACCGCCACGGCGGCCTGAGCGCCTACGCCTCGTCCGACTCTCCGGCCGGCTCTCCGTCGGGCTCCCCGTCCGGCTTGAGGCCCTCGGCCGCGCGCACCGCGTCCCGGTAACCGCGTGCGGCCGAGCGCAGCGCCGCGTCCACGTCCACCCCGGCGTCGTGCGCCCGCTGCGCCACGGCGAGCAGCAGCCGGCCCGCCGAGTCGGCGGTCAGCTCGGCCGGCAGCTCGTACGGCTCGTCCGGCACCCCCGTGAAGCCCGACCGGCGCACCCGGGACACCAGCTTCGCCGTGTACGCCAGCGCCGGCAGCCCGGTCGGCACGCCGTCCAGCACCGACTCGCGGTCCGCCTTCTCGGCCGCCTTCAGCTGCTCCCAGTTCGCCTCCGCGTCGGCGGCGCCCTCGACATCGACGTTCCCGAACACGTGCGGGTGCCGGTACATCAGCTTCTCGACGATGTCCCCGGCCACGTCGTCGACGGTGAACGGCTCGATCGGGTGCTCCTCGGCGATCCGGGAGTGGAAGAACACCTGGAACAGGACGTCGCCCAGTTCCTCGCGCAGCGTCTCCCGGTCCCCGTGCTCGATCGCCTCGACCAGCTCGTACGCCTCCTCGACCAGGTACTTCACCAGGCTCTCGTGCGTCTGCTCGGCGTCCCAGGGGCAGCCGCCCGGGGAGCGCAGCCGGTCCATCACCGTCACCAGGTCCAGCAGCCGCGACCCCGGCAGGTCGTACGAGCCGGGCAGCACCTCGATCTCCGGCACCTCGCCGGCGTGCTCCACCGCGAGCCGCGCCAGCGCGTCGGTCAGCCCCGGGTCCCCGTCGGGGCTGCCCAGCCACACCGTCGGCCCGGCCCCGGCGGGCTGCCCGGTCAGCAGCCTCGCCAACGCGGGCGCCGACCCGGCCGGCACGACCTCCACCGCCACCCCGGCCTGCCGCACCGCCGCCACCTGCGGATGCCCGTCGTCCCCCACCAGCACCCGCCCCGCCGACCGCAACGCCTCCCACGCGGGCCACGCCAGCAGGCCGGGAGCCACCCGGTGGGTGGTGGTCAGCAGGATCAGCTTCGCGCCCGGACCATCCGTCGGCACAGCATTCGTCGTCACACCCCGAACCTACTCCCCCGCCCACGCGGGGGCCGGACGGCGGCCGTCCGGCCCGTTCCCCTCCTTTCCCGTACAGGCGTGGTGACCCGTCGTTAAACTCGGCCGCACCACGCGGTCCGAACGCCTTCCCGGGGCAGCCGGACCAGGAACATTGGGGGGTCCGATGACGCGCTCGGTGGTGTTCGTCCACGGCACCGGAGTCCGTGCCGACTCCTATCTCACGACGCTCGGATCCATCGAGCGGGGCCTGCGGACCGCGGCCCCGGGGGTCGGCGTGCACGGCTGCTTCTGGGGCGAGGCGATGGGGGCCGGCCTGGCCCTCGGCGGAGCCTCGATCCCCGACCACCTCCCCCGGGACGCCGACCGCGCCGAGCGGGCCGAGGTCGCCGCCTGGGCCGTCCTGCACCGGGACCCCTGGCACGAGCTGCGGCTGCTCGCCCTGCGCACCCCGCCGGAGCCGACCCGCGGCTTCTCCCGCGCCGAGCCCCCGTCCGCCGTGTTCGAACGCCGGATCACCGACTACCGGCCCGGCCCTGAGCTGGCCGGGGCGCTGCGCGGCCGCGGGCTGGAGGAGCACTTCGAGGCCGCGCTGGACGAGCTCCGCGACTCCCCCGAGCTGCGCGACGCGGCCCGCACCGCCGACCGCAACGGCGACGAGCACCGCCGGGCCGCCGCCCGCGGCCTGCTCGCCGGCACCCTCGCCCGGGCCCGCCGCGCCGGACTCGACGTACCGGACGGCACCGCCCGGGACCACCTGATGGCGCTCCTCGCGAGCGAGCTGGAGACGGACAGCCGCTCGCTCACCGGGGCCGCGAAGAAGTTCCTCGCCGCACCGTTCCTGCACGCCCTGACCTGGCAGGGCAGGCGCACCCGGGACGGGCGCAACGACCCCGCGCTGCAGGCGGCCGGCGACATCCTCCGCTACCAGGCCCGCGGCCAGGGCGTCCGCGACCTGATCCGGCAGCACGTCGACCACGCCCCCGGGGACTCGGTCACCCTGGTCGCCCACAGCCTCGGCGGGGTCGCCTGCGTCGACCTGCTCATGCAGGAGCGGCTGCCGAAGGTGGACCGGCTGATCACCGTCGGCTCCCAGGCGCCGTTCTTCCACGAGCTCGGCGCCCTGGTCTCGCTCGCCCCGGGCGAGCCGCCGAGCGCGCACTTCACCCGCCGCTGGCTCAACGTGTACGACCCCCGCGACCTGCTGTCGTTCCGCGCCGCGACCGTCTTCCCCGACCACGCCCACGACGTGCGGGTCGACAACGGCCAGCCCTTCCCGCTGTCGCACTCCGCGTACTGGAGCAACCCGCAGGTCTGGGAGGCCGTCGCGACATGGCTGGCCTGACGGCCGATCCGGCCCGGGTCCACGCCATCGTGGTCGGGCTGGAGGGCTACCCCGGTGCCGCGCTGGACGGCCCGGTCGCGGACGCGCTGGCCTTCGTCGCCTGGCTGCGCGGCCACGGCGTGCCGCCCGGGAACATCGCCCTGTGGCTGTTCCCCCGGGACCGGAACCGGGACGCGGCCGAGCGCGCGGCCCGGGACCACCGGGTCCCGGTGAGCTGGGCGACCACCGACGACTCCACCCGGCTCATGGACACGCTCCGCGACCCGCGGGAGGGCGACGTCCTCTACGTCTACTGGGCCGGGCACGGCGTGACGGCCCAGCAGGACCGCCGGCTGCTGATGCTGCCGAGCGACCCCGACCGCACCGCGCGCTGGCTGCACACCCAGGAGTTCTACGAGGTCCTGTCGGACCCGGCCGTGTGCCGTTTCCGGCACCAGGTGTTCCTGCTCGACGTCTGTGCGACGTACGCCGAACGCCGGCTCGACGGGGAACCGGTGCCCCTCTCCTTCGGGGCCTACCGGCGCACCGTGGTGCCGCAGTTCGTCATCCACGCCACCGCCACCGACCAGGTCGCCCTGGAGGCCGACGGCCGGGGCCGGTTCTCCCGGACCGTCGTCGACTGGCTGGCGGCCCAGGACGCGCTGCTGCCCGACCTGCCCGGCCTCGCCGACCACCTCGCCGACCGCTTCCCGCCCGACGGCGACGGACAGACCCCGACCGTGCTGGTCCGCGACTGGGACCTCAACGTCCGCGAACACCGCCCCGCCCCCGCCGCCCCGGAGCCCGACCGCGCGCTGTCGGAGAGCCTGCGCAAGGAACTGCACAGCGGCTGCGACGGCCTGCCGCCGGGAACCACCGACCGCCTGGCCGGCGCGCTCCGGCTCCGCCGCACCGGCGCCGCGGACTCCGCCGAGCAGCTCGCCGGGGTGCTCCTGCGCCACCGGCGCGCGCTGGCGACGCTGCTCGACGTCCTCGGCCCCGCGGACCGCCACCGGGCCCGCCGACTGCTGCGGGTCAGCGCCTTCCTGCACCTCCACCACCACCCCGTCCGGGTGCTGTCGGACGCCGAGCACCAGCGGATCTCCGACCTCCTCGGGGCCCTGCCCGCACTGACCACCCGCGAGGTGGCCCGTGCCCTGGCCGCGCCGCCCGCCGCCGACCCCGCCACGGCCCCGGACGGCCTCGGCGCCCGGGACCTGGCGCTGTGGCGGATCGACGTGCTCGACCGGCTGCCGCTGCGGTTCCGCGGCGGCTCCGACTCGGCGCCGCTGCTGCCTCCGGTCGTGGAGGCCCTGGAGGCCCTGGCCGTGCTGCCGTCCGCCGCGCCCGTCGCCCAGGAGGTCCGGCGGCTGGCCGAACGGGTCGTGGAGCGGCTGACCATCTCCTCCGAGGTGCTCGACCACGTCCGCGCCACCGCCGAGCAGCGGGCCGCCCGGCCGGACCGGGAGCCCCGCGTGGTGGTCCGGCTGGAACGCTACGACGAGGACGGGAAGTTCCTCTGCTACGTCTCGGTCGACCGCGGCGACGGGCAGCTGACCCTGGTGTCGGAGGGCTCCGACGTGCCGTGCGACCAGCACGAGGTGGTCGAGCGCATCCTGCTCGCGAACCGGTCCCTCGGGCCGGCGGGCGGCGGCAGCGAGCAGCTGATCGAGGTGGTCCTCGACAACACCGACCTGGACCTCGACGTCGCCGACTGGCGCGGCGGCCCCGACGACGGCCTGCCGACCGTCCTGGGCTGGGAGTACCCCGTGGTGATCCGCTCGGTCGACGTACGGGCGGGCGAGGCCGAGGTCAGACGCCGCTGGGACGCCCGGAACGCCGCGCCGGTGCGGCTGCGCGACGCGGACGCCGCCGACCTCGGCTTCTACCGGACGCTGGTCCACCAGCGGACCGCCTCCCGCGCGCTCGTCCAGACCGGCCCGCCCGACCGGGTCCGCGCCGCCCAGGTGGCCATCGCCGTGGGCTACCCCATCGTGTGCTGGGACGCCGGCGCCACCGCCGAGGTCCCCGACGCCCACTTCGACCCGCTCGACCCGGCCGGCGAACCGGAGGACCTGCCCGAACGGGTCCGCGCCTGCCGCTGCGACCCGCCGCACACACCCCCAGCGCCCCGGCGGCCCGTCCTGGTCTGGCAGCACCCCGGCCGCCCGCTCGACCACGCCCTGACGACCACCCGCCACACCTGAACCCCGGAAACGAGCAGAGGACGCATGACCACTCAGCCAACACCGCCGATGCCGGCCGAGACCGGCGCGGAGGACCCGTCCTGGCGGGTCTTCCACGGCGACGGACGGCAGGAGCGAGTCGAACTGCCGCCGCCCCCGCCCTGGCGGCGCTTCGCCCTGGCCGCGTCCGACGGCGAGGACCGGCCCGACCCCGCCGGCGGCTACCCCGACCGCCCGTACGTCCTGCACGACCAGACCCAGATCGACGTCATCAACGCGGCCATCTACCTGCGCCGGCCGCTGCTGGTGACCGGGCGCCCCGGCACCGGCAAGTCCTCGCTGGCCCACGAGATCGCCCGGGAACTCGACCTCGGCCAGGTGCTGCACTGGCCGGTCAACAGCCGCTCCACCCTGCAGGACGCGCTCTACCGCTACGACGCCATCGGCCGCCTCCAGCACAGCGGGCTGAACCGGGACGACGCCGACCGGCCGGCCGACGCGGCCGAGGACATCGGCCTGTTCCTGCGCCTCGGCCCGCTCGGCACCGCCCTCGTCCCCACCGACCGGCCCCGGGTGCTGCTGATCGACGAGCTCGACAAGGGCGACCTCGACCTGCCCAACGACCTGCTCACGGTCTTCGAGGAAGGCGTCTTCGAGATCCCCGAGCTGTCCCGGCTACCCCAGGGCCGCGACGTCATCACCGTCACCACCGCCGACCGCGACGGGCGGGCCGCCGTCACCCGGGGCACCGTCACCTGCACCCAGTTCCCCGTCGTGGTCATCACGACCAACGGGGAACGCGACTTCCCGCCCGCCTTCCTGCGGCGCTGCGTCCCGCTCTACCTGAAGGACCCGGCCGAGGAGCAGCTCCGTCAGATCATCAGGGCCCACCTGACCGACGTCGAGAGCAGCCGGATCGACGACCTCGTCAAGGAGTTCCTCGACCGGCGGGCCGTCGACGAGCTCGCCACCGACCAGATCCTCAACGCGGTCTTCCTCCGCACCGGCGGTGCCCGGGTCGCCCCGCAGGGCCTGATGAAGGCCGTCCTGCACGCGCTCAACAAGGTCCGGTGACCGTGTACCGGCGGTTGCGGGCGGCCCTGAGCGGCACCGCGGTCGAGCTCACCCCGGAGGAGGCCCTGGACGCGTTCTGGCTGGCCACCCACCTCCCGGCCGGAGCGACCGCCCCGATCGTCCGCACCCTGGCCGGGCCCGAGCCGGACGACAGGTCCGAGGCCGGCGGCCGCGGCGTCGGACCGGCCCGCCCGCACCCGCCGGTCAAACCCGCCGCGGACCATCCCGGACTGCACGCCACCGAACCGCCGCACGGCGGCGACCGCCGCCGCCCGGCCGACCCCGGTCCCGGAGCGGGCACCGCGGACGGCGCCCCGGCCGCACCACCGGCCCGCGGCGGGGCCGTCAGCGCCCCCGCACCCCGGGCGCTGCCCGACACGCTCGCCCTCGGCCGGGCCCTGCGCCCCCTCAAGCGCCGCGCCCCCAGCGCCTCCCGCTTCGAACTCGACGAGGTGGCCACCACCGAGGCCATCGCCCAGACCGGACTGCTCCAGGGAGTGCTGCGGCCCCAGCAGGAACCGTGGCTGCGCCTCGCGCTGGTGGTCGAACGGGGCATCGCCATGCAGGTGTGGGAGGACCAGATCGCCGCCCTGCGCGCGCTGCTCGAACGCACCGGCGCCTTCCGCCGGATCGACCGCTACGGGCTGCACTGGTCCGAGCCGGAGCGGCGGCCGGTCCTCACCCGACACCGCGGCGGCCCGACCGAAGCCGTCCTCAGCCCGCTCGGCATCACGTCCACCGCCGAGCGCACCATGGTCCTGGTCGTCAGTGACGGCAGCTCCGTGCTCTGGGCCGACGACCGGATGGCCCCGCTGCTGAACGCCTGGGCCGGGCAGGGCCCGACCGCGATCGTGCACGCCCTGCCGCGGCGGCTCTGGCCCGGCAGCGGCATCACCACCACACCGTGGCAGACCGCCGCCCCGGCGGCCGGCCGGCCCAACAGCACCTGGCGCACCACGGACCCGGTCCTGCCGCCGGAACTCGCCCCCTACGACGGGCGGATGGCCATCCCCGTACTGGCCCTCACCCCCGCCTCGCTGACCGCCTGGGTGCAGACCACCACCGTCCCCGGCCGCCCGGCGCTCCAGCAGCTGTGGTCCGGCTCCGCCGACCGAGCGGAACCGGCCCGCACCGACCCCGCCGACCGGCTCGCCCACTTCCTGCGCACGGCCTCGCCGGAGGCCCGCCGGCTGGCCGCCCACCTCGCGGCCCGGGGCACCGTGACCATGCCGGTCATGCAGCTGATCAACGCCTACGCCAACGGCCCCGACAACACGGCCGCACTCGCCGAAGTCGTCCTGGGCGGGCCGCTGCACCACCCCGGCGCGCCCGGCACCGACCCCACCGACACCCCTCACCTGCGCTTCTCCGTCGACCCCGAGGCGACCGACGCCCTGCTCGACCTCCTGTCCCTCGACCAGCTCCGGGACTGCAACGAGCACGTCTCCCGCCAGCTCGAACGGCTGGCCGGCCGCTCCGCCCACTTCCCCGCCTGGCTGCGCCCGCCCTGCGGCGACGTCCCGTTCGCCCTGCTCTCCGACCCGCTCCGGCTCGCCCTCGGCCTCCCGCCGGTGGACGTGCCGCAGGAGCGCCCCGGGACGCCGGAACGGCCCGCCGGTCCCGCCCGGACAGCCGAACCGGCACCCCCACCCGCAGCGGACGGTTCCTTCTCCGAGGTCAGGAGCCTGCTGGAGCGGGAGCGGCGGATCGACCCGCGGCGACCGGAGACCGCCGACGAACTCCGGCGCCTCGCCTCGGCCCACGAGTCGATCGAGGACTGGTCCCGGGTCCGCGACGCCGCCCGCGACCTGGCCGAGCGGTTCCCGGCGGACTACCGGCGGGGACTGGCCTGGGCCCTGGACCAGCTCGGCTCCCGCCTCGCGCTCGCCGAACGGACCGAGGACGCCCTGGCCGCCGCCGAGGAGTGCGCCGACCTGCTGGACGTGCTCGGCGGGGAACCCGGGAGTCCGCTGGCCCTGCGGCGCGTCGAGGCCCTCCTCACCCTGGGCAACAGACTGCGCGCCACGGGCTCCTCCCGTGCCGCCCAGGACGCGGACCGCCGGGCCGTCTCCGCGTACGAGGAACTGGGCGAGGCCGACCGCGGCGCGCTGGCCCCGCCGATCGAGCGGACCCTGCGGTCCCTCCGCACCCGGATGGCCCGGGCCGGAGCCACCGAGGAGACGATCGCCGAACTGGAGGCGCACATCGCGGCGCTGCGCCGCTCACCCGCGACCGGTGCCGAGCGGCAGACGGGACTCGCCCTCGCCCTGCGCGACCTCGCCGAGGAGCTCCTCGACGCCGACCGCGCCGACGACGCGCTCGCCCCGGCGCAGGAGTGCCTCGACCACTACCGCCGGCTGGCCGCCTCGGGCGCTTCCCAGCCGCAGGCCCACGCATCCGCACTCCAGACCCTGGGCAACGTTCTGGGCTCCGTCGGCCGGGTGGACGAGGCCGTGGACACGGCCGTCGAACGCATCGTCCTGCTCCGCGAGCTGTCCGCCTCGGGCACCCCCGTGGGCCTCGAACTCGCCGACGCCCTCGACGACCTGGCGATCTGGCTGCCGTCCGACCGGCTGCCCGAGGCCCTGGACGCCTCCGGGGAATCCGTGGCGCTGCTGCGCCGGCTGGCCGCCGAGTCACCGGAGCTGCACGGCGACCTCGCCTGGAGCCTGAACACCCACGGCCGCCTGCTGGACCGCGCCGACCGCGCCGAGGAGGCCGTCACCGCCGCCGAGGAGCGCGTCCGCTCCCTGAGGACGACCGGCGATCCCGGAGGGCAGCTCCGGCGCACCCTCGCCGAAGCGCTGGAGACCCTGACCGACCGCCTCCTCGCCGTCGACCGCACCGACGAGGCGATCGCCGCCGCGACGGAGGCGGCCGGTCTGCTCCGGGAACTCGCCGGAACCGACTTCCTCTCCCACGGCGCCACCCTGAGCCGGGTGCTGCGCGTCCTCGACCAGGCCCTGCACAGGGCGGGGCGGCACCAGGAGGCGGCCTCCGTCGACGAGGAACGGGTGGCCCTGGTGCGCGATCTCGTGGTCATCGACTCGACCGCCTTCCAGCCCGAACTCGTCGACGCCCTGGGCCAGCTCGCCCTGGAGCACTCGCACGTCGACCGGCCCCCCGCCGCCTCGGTGGCCGCCCGCGAGGCGGTCGGACTCGCCCACGGACTGGCGGACCGATCCCTGCTCTCCTGGGCCCAGGACATCCTGGCCATCGTCCTCGCCAGGAACGGCGAGGTCTCCGAGGCCGTCGCGGTCGCCGCGGAACGGGTCGCCCTGGTCCGCGGCCTCCGGGTGGAGGACCCCGACGCCCACGGCCCCGAGCTCGCCGACGCGCTGTTCAGCCTGGCGACCCTGCTCAGCCGGGGCCGCCGGTTCGAACCCGCCGTCACGGCGGCCGCGGAGGCCGTCGAGCTGTACCAGGAGTTCGACAGCGCCGCGAGCCTGGCCGCGGCCCTGGGCGTGCTCGGACGGTCCCTCGCCTCGCTGGGCCGTCACGAGGAGGCCGTCGACGCCTCCACCCGGGAGGTCGCCGTCCTGCGCCGGTCACCCGACGCGGAGGACCACCGGTCCGACCTCGCCGACGCGCTGCTGGACCTGGCCATCCGTCACAACGCGACGGGCCGTTACGACGACGCGATCCCCGTGGGCCGGGAGGCGGTGGCCCTCCACCGGCTCCTCGCCGCGACGGACGGGCACGAGGCCCGGATCAGTCTGTCCTGGGCCCTGAACAGTCTCCACCACTCACTCGTCCAGGCCGACCGCGGCACGGACGCCGTCCCGACCGCCGAGGAGTCGGTGGCGCTCCTGCGGGAACTCGCCGTGATCGACCCGGACGAGCACCTGCCGCAACTCGCCGCGGCCCTCAACATCCTCGCCCTGGGCCTCGCGGTGGCGGACCGGGAGGACGAAGCCCTGACCGTGGCCCTGGAGGCCGTCGGCCTGTACCGCCGGCTCGCCCGGGACGCCGCCACCCACCGGCCCGGTCTCGCCAGGTCGCTGAACACCCTCCAACGGCGCTTCGCGGAGGCGGAGCGCGGGTCGGAGGCGCTCGCCGCCGCCGAGGAGGGCACCGCCCTGCTGCGGCCGCTCGCCGAAGCCGATCCGGCCACGTACACGGGTGACCTGATCGACGCACTCTCCCAGCTGTCCGACCTGCTCGTCTCGCTCGACCGGCCCGAGGAGGCCCTGGAAGCGGCCCTCGAGGCCGTGGCCATCGCCCGGGAAGCGGCCCACGTAGCCGTGGCCGTCGCCCGGGAAGCCGAGGCCCCGGCCTTCGACACGAGCCTGCCGGATCTCACCACCGCGCTGCGCGCCCTCGGCAGGCAGCTGACCACGGCCGGTCGGTACGAAGAAGCGGTCGCCGTCATGACGGAGCGGGTCGACCTGCTCCGCGCGCTCGCCGCCGCCGACCCGGCCGAGCACCGGCGCACGCTCGCCCGGGCCCTCGGCGACCTGGCCTTCGCCCTGATCGAGCTGGGCCAGGAGTCGGCGGCGCTCACGGCCGCTCAGGAGGCCGCCGCGATGTTCCGGGAGCTCGGGCCGGCCGACCAGCAGCCCGACGAACTCCTGACGACGATCCTGTCCCCGATCGGAAGGCTGCTGAACAGGGACGACCGGTTCGCGGAGGCCGTGGCGGCCGCCGAGGAGCGGATCGCCCTCCTCCGGCCCGCCGCCGACGGCTCCATCCGGCACCGGGTCGCACTCGTCGACGCCCTGGACGACCTCGCGACCTACCTGTCCCGGCTCGGCCGGTCCGCCGACGCCCTGGAGGCGGCCCTGGAGGCCGTCGCCCTGGGCCGGGACCTCGCCCGCCTGGATCTCCCGGAGCACGGCCCCGCCCTCGCCTGGGCCCTGTCCACCGCTGCCGTCCGGCTGGAGGAGGCGGGCCGACCGCAGGACGCGCTCGACGCGTTCCGGGAGCGGGTCGCCCTGCTCCGGCGGCTGAGCGGGCACGATCCGGCGGCCCACCTGCCCACCCTCCACCACGTCGTGCGGCTGCTCGCCGGCCGGCTCGCCACGCACGGGCTCGGCGACGAGCTGTCCGCGCTGGCGCTGGAGACCGTCGCCCTCGTGCCCCCCGGCCCGGACACCGACGACGAGTACCTGACGGAACGGCTGAACACCCTCGGCGACCTCACCGACGACCTGGTGTCCGCGGGCCGGTCCGCCGACGCCCTGACCGTCGCCACCGAGCACGTCGCCCTGCTGCGGGAGGCCGTCGGCCGGGACCGGGCGCCCTTCACCACCCGGCTCGCCCAGGCGCTGCAGTACCACGGCAGGCTGCTGGGTGCCGCGGAGCGGTTCACCGAGTCGGTCGCGTCCTGCGAGGAGGCCGTGGCTCTGCTGGAGAGCGCCGCCGGTACGGGGGCACCCGAGGACGCCGCCCTGGCGGACGCCCTCGACGACTTGGCGCTGCGGCTCGGCGAGGCGGGCCGGACGGAGGAGGCGCTGGCGGCCGCCAGGACCGCCGTGGCCCGGTTCCGCGAACTCGTCGCCCGCGACCCGGAGGCCGGGCTGACGGGCCTCGGCTGGGCACTGCAGACCCTGGACCAGCGGCTCACCGCGGCCGGGGCGCAGGACGAGGCCCTGGACGCGGCCGCGGAGCGCGTCCGGGTCCTCGCCCGGCTGGCCGAGCAGGACCCGGACGCGCACGCCCCCGCGTTCGCCGAGGCCGGCGAACTGCTGGCGGTCCGGCTGGACGACCACGACCGGTCCGAGGAGGCGGTGCCGGTCCTCGACCAGGCGGTGCGCACCTACCGGGAGCTCCACCGGGCGAGACCCGAGGAACACCGCACCGATCTCGCCCACGCGCTCGGCAACCTGGCGTACCTGCTCGCCGGGACCGGACAGCCGCGGCCGGCGCTGGCCGCCGTCGAGGAGGCGATCGCCCTGGTCGGCGGGCGGGCCCCGGACGTACCGGCGGCGGAGGAGCCGTTCCTCGCCTGGGCCCTGGGGGTGCGGTTCACGACCCTCCGGGACCTCGGCCGGCCCACCGACGCGCTCGATCCGGCCCACCGGCGGGTCGGCATGCTCCGCGGCCTCGTACGGCAGGACCCGGAGTACACCGCCGACCTCGCCGAGGCCCTGGGCGACCTGGCCGACCTGCTCACCGCGACCGGAGCGGATCCGGCCGAGGCGTCGGCCGCCCGGCGGGAGGCCGACGAGCTACGGGAAACCGGCGAACCGCCGGAGGCCGACGAGTAGCCGGACGGGCCCTCGGGGCCGGTTCAGCGCGGCGCCGGGGGCCAGGGGGTGGCGGTGGGGGTGAGGGTGGAGAGGGAGTGGCGCAGGCGGCGGACGGTGGGGTGGTGGGGGCCGTCGCGGCGTTCGCGGTCGAGGAGGAGGGGGAGCAGCCACTGCCAGGCGTTCTGCGGGTCGCCGGCGGCCGCGAGGTGGAGGCCGATGCGCTCGCGGAGGTCGTAGGCCCGCTCGGGGTCGGTGTCCAGGCCCGATTCGAGGCGGGCGGTGTGGGCGGTCAGGAGGACCTGGTACTCGGCGAGGGCTTCGGAGCCGTGGCCGAGCCGGTCGAGGCAGATGGCGGCGCGGTAGCGGTGGTCGAGTCCCTGGGGGCCGTGCGGGCCGCCGTCGGCGGTGGCGGCGAGACGGCGGTACTCGGGGAGGGCCTGCTGGGGGTGGCCCTCGTGCAGGAGGGTGCGGGCGTAGATGGTGCGGATGGTGCGCACCAGGGGCGCGGTTTCGCCGAGTTCGGCCTCGGCCCGGGGCAGCAGGCGGGCGGCGAGGCCGAGCACGTCGGCGTGGCGGCCGGCGTCGACCAGGTCGGAGAGCCGGGCGCACTCGGCGCCGAGGTCCGGACAGCCGGGGACGGGCGGCGGTGTCGGCGGGGCGGGCGGCATGAGGAAGGGCCGCGGCTCGGAACGGACCACGGGCACCGGGGCGGCCGCCACGGCCGCCGGCTGCGGCTGGTGCGGGTAGCGGAAGGGGCGGGCCGGGTCCGGCAGCGGGGTGTAGCGGGGCTGCGGGCCACCGTCGGCCGGGGGCAGCAGCGGGAGCAGCCGCGCGTACACGGCCTGGGCGTCGGCGGGACGGTCGGCGGGCTGCTTGGCGAGCAGGTCGAGCACCAGCTGTTCCAGCGGATGCGGCACCTCGGGGCGCAACTCCCGCAGCGGGACGGGCGGTTCGTCGACGTGCCGGCGCAGGACACCGAGCGCGGTCGGGGCCCGGAACGGCTCCTCACCGGCCAGCATCTCGTGCAGCAGGCAGCCGAGCGCGTAGAGGTCGCTGCGCGGGTCGGTGGTGGCGGCGAGGGCCTGTTCGGGGGCCATGTAGGAGGGGCTGCCGACGGGCACGCCGGTGAGGGTCAGCCGGGTGGTCTCGGTGTCGAGGGCGGTGGCGATGCCGAGGTCGAGCAGGACGGTGCGGCCGTCCTCGCGGACCATGACGTTGCTCGGCTTGAGGTCGCGGTGGACCACCGGGATGGCGTGGACGGCGGCCAGCGCGCCGCACAGCTGGGCGGCGACGGCCGCCGCGCGTTCGATCGGGAGGGGCGCGTCCTCGGCGATGAGGTCGGCCAGGCTGACCCCGGGGATGCGCTGCATGACGAGGTAGAGCTCGCCCTCGTCCTCGCCCGCGTCGAAGACGGTGACCAGCCCGGGGTGGTCGAGCGCGGCCGTGACCCGCCACTCGCGCAGGAAACGGCGGCGCAACTCGTCGCTGTGGCGGGCCCGTTCGCCTCCGGCGCCGGCCCCGCCGGGGAGCAGGTGCTCGGGGCGGAGCAGCTTGACCGCGACCGCGCGCTGCAGCCGTTCGTCCTGGCCGGCCCAGACCTGGCCCATGCCGCCGTGACCGATCTTCTCGGTGAGCCGGTAGCGGCCGGCGATCAGCCGGGCGGCCGTCACGGCCGGTCCTCGCGGGCCTGGCGGCGCAGCAACTCGCCCAGCTCGCGCAGGTCGTGGGCGGTCTCGGGGGCCGGGTGAGCCGTGGGCGCCGGGGGCAGCGGGGGCGTCGGGTGAGCCGTGGGCGCAGGGAACGCAGGGGACGCAGGGGACGCAGGGGCGATCTGGATGGTCCGGGCGGTCGGCGGCGGGGTGGGAGCGCCGTACCCGGGCGTGGTCGCCGCGTACGACGAGGCGTACGGCGCCACGACGTGCGGCGGCGCGGACGGCTGTGCCGCCTGCGGCGCCGGAGGCCCGGCCAGCCAGACCGCGCGGCTGTCCATCACCAGGAAGTGCGCCGTCGGCAGGAGCCACAGCACGGCCAGCGTGATCTGGCCGGTGGTGTCGGCGGTCGGGTTCTTCAGGGTGCCCGCGACCCCGGCCGAGACGATCATGGCGAGCAGCAGCGCGCAGAACACCGCGGCGCCGAGGATGTCGTACGCCCGCCGGCGCCGGACCGCCAGCAGCAGCGAGGGGACGGCCCCGAGCAGGCCGAAGCTGACCAGCGGGGCCAGCGCGCACAACACCCGCGCGGCCACCCCGAACCGTCCGGGAATCGGAGCCGGCCCGGCTGCCGTCGCCGGCGCGGGCGGCGAGTCCGGCGCGTACCCCTGCCCGGGCCCCGGCCCGTACGGCGCTCCGCCGGGCGGCGGTCCGAACTGCCCGGGGTACTGCCCTGACATGCGCGCTCCTGAGCTGGTGAGGACCGGCACCGAGGGCGGTGCGACCGGTTGCGCCCACCGTACCGCCCGGCCCGGCCGCTCCGGAGGGCTTCCGTCCGGACGCTGCCGCATCGGTATCCCGCCGGTACCCCGCCGCTACTGACCCGGGGTCACCTCCCGGGGCGCCCGCCCTGGACCCTGCCGGGTCGAACCGCCGCCCAACCGCCGCGAGACCGCCGGACGGGCCTCAGTTCGGCGGCGTCAGGGTGCCGGTCGCCAGGGCGTCGGTGGCGGCCTGGGCGAGGCTGCGGCCGAGGGTGGCGGCCTGAGCCAAGGCGGTGTCGAAGGCGGCGAGGCGGGCGAAGGCGGCGCCGAGGCGCTGCTGGGCGGGGAGCGGGAGGCGGGGCAGTTCGACGCGGCGGATGTCGAGGCGGGCGGTGGTGGTGGCGTGGCTGGCGGCGCGCCGGGTGCCCGCGGTGGAGCGGAACTGGCCGGCCAGGAATTCGGGGTCGAGGGCGGCCGGATCGGACCGCAGGAGGTGGAGCTGGCGGCCGAGGGCGGCGCCGACCAGCGGGCCCTCGGCGGGGACGACGCGGGCGGTGCCACCGCCGAGGGCGGGGACCAGGACGTCGCCGGGGCGGGTGCGGACGTCCCCGGCCGGGCCGGGCCCGGTGGCCAGGACGGCGCTGGGCGCGGAGCCGGTGGCGAGGTCCTGGTCGGTGACGACGGGGGTGCCGCCCGATCCGGCCCCGGCCGACCGGGTGGCGGCGCCGGTGCCGGAGGAGTACACCTCCAGCGCGCCGCCGCGGACCAGCTCGCCGATGGTGACCGACCCGACCGGCGCCGCGCCCGATGCCCCGCCGGACGCCCCGCCGGGCTGCGGCAGCAGCGTGACCGGGTCCGGCAGCCCGGCCAGCAGCTCGGCCAGCCGGCCGCCGAGGTGGGAGAGTTCGGCCGCGCCGCCGAGCGGGGTGGCGGGCGGCACGTGCCGGGCCGGGGAGAGGTCGGTCTCGTCGTCGAGCAGGTCGATGGCGGCCATCGTCCGGTGGACGCCGGGGCGGTCGGCGGGGACCGGCAGGCCCTCGCGCGCGGCGAGGTCGAAGCCGCGCCAGGCGTCCAGGACGGTGCGGCGCAGTTCGGTCCAGTCGACCCTGTCCCGGCCGCCCTCGGCGGCCGGCGCCCCGGCGGCGCCGCCCGGACCGGAGTGCGCCGCCCCGGCGTCGAGCAGCAGCACCTGGCGGAAGTCGCTGCCCGGCTCGGGTGCGCGCAGCACCCACAGGTGCAGCGGGACGCCGTACGGCGGGGCGGCTCCGGCCGGCAGCGCGATGACGGCTCGCAGCGCGCCGGAGCGGAGCAGTTCGGCCCGGACGCGGCGGCCGGCCCGGCGGGCGGCGACGGTCGGCGGGAGCAGCAGGGCGGCGAGGCCGCCGGGGCGGGTGTGCGCCAGGCAGTGCAGTACCCAGGCGAGTTCGGACTCGCCGCGCGGCGGGACGAGTCCGCCGGGCCAGCGGGTGTCGAACTGCAGCTCGTCGTGGCCCCAGTCGCGCTCGTTGTACGGGGGCTGGCAGAGCACGGCCTCGAAGGTGTCGCCGGGGAAGCCGTCGGCGCGCAGGGCGTCGCCGGCCCGCAGGTCGAGCGGGAGCGGGCCGGGCTCGTCGGCGGGGGTGTGCAGGGCGATCCGGAGCCGGGCGAGGGCGGCGGTGACCGGGTCGGCGTCCTGGCCGTAGCGGCCGGTGGTCGGCGGGTGGGCGAGCAGGACGGAGCCGAGGCCGACGGCCGGGTCGAGCACGGTGGCGGGGACGCCGGCGACGGCGGCGAGCAGTTCGGCGGCCTCCGGCGGGGTGGGGCTGAGCTGCCGGGTGTTGGCCTCGGCGTACCGGGTGAGCAGTTGCTCGTACGCGCCGACCGGTCCCGCCTGCGCGGCGAGTTCGGCGAGCAGCCGGGCGAGGTCCAGCTGGGTGCTGCCGAGCAGGCCGGGCAGGCCGAGGGTGCGGGCGCCGTCCGGGCCGAAGGCGTGCACGGCGGTGCCGGCGACGGCCCGGGGCAGTGCGAGGGCGAGCCGGGTGTCCGGTCGGTCGGCGAGCCCGGCCCACTGGTCGGGCTCGCGGTGCAGCAGCAGGAGCAGGGCGCCCGCCTCGACCAGCGGGGCGGCGGGGTGGCCGGCCGGGTCGCGGAGGGTGTCGACGAGCTGCCAGACCCGCTCCAGCAGCGGGAGTTCGGCGATCTTGCCCTGGGCGCGCAGCCAGGACTCGACCTCGGCGAGCGCGAAGGCCGGGCTGGCGTCGGTGCCGCCGACCGGGCGCGGGAAGTCGGGGTGGCGGCGGCGCCAGTTGCTCACGGCGGCCCGGCCGACGCCGGCCAGCCGGGCGATCTCGGCGGCGGTCACTTCGGGACGGTCCGGCACGGGGGCTCCTCGGATGGGCTGTGACCTCACAGCATAGTCACGCACGCCAAGATCGGAGTTCACATGTGAACAGAGCTCTTTTGTGAAATCCCATTGACATGGTTCACGGCCGGGTGGTGTGATCTCTTCGTCGCCACCGAGAGGGGGCGGCACCCGGAAGACCACCGCTTCCGGAAGGCCACTGATCCACTGGGAGATGCCCGTGTCCGCCACCACCACCCGCCGCCGCACCGCCGCCCTGCTGCTGGGCGCCGCCCTGGTCACGCTCAGCGCGACGGCCTGCGACTCCACCACCGGCGGCTCCTCCGTCTCCACCGACCCCAAGCAGACCGCCGCCGCCCCCGCGCCGGGCGCCGCCACCGGCTCCGAGGCCGCCAAGCCCGCCGGGAGCAAGCCGGCCGACGCCCCCCAGGTCGCGAAGGTCGGCGACACGATCGCGCTCAAGGGCAACGACCCGGCCGACACCGCCGACGTGACGCTGGTGAAGGTGGTCGACAACGCCGAGGGCGAGGACGAGTTCACCCACCCGGCCGACGGCAAGCGCTTCGTCGCGGTCCAGTTCCGGATCAAGGCGAGCGGCAAGAAGGCCTACGGCGACGTCCCGGGCAACAGCGCCAAGGTGGTCGACGCCCAGGGCCAGGCCTTCAGCACGACGATCGCGGACACCAAGGCCGGCCCGAGCTTCCAGGTCCCCGCCAACATCGCGCCCGGCGAGAGCGCCCTCGGCTTCGTCACCTTCGAGGTCCCGAAGGACGCCAAGCTCGACAAGGCCCAGTTCGGCCTCGACAGCGGCTTCGCCCCGCAGACCGGCCAGTGGAAGCTCGGCTGAAACGCCCCTCCTCTCGGCTGACGCCCGCGCCCCTCAGCCGACACTTCTGTTCACAGTCGGTCTGCCACGGCACCCGCGTCAACGACAGCCGGCGCCCGTCCACACGAAACGGCGGCCCCGGGGCAGAGCCCGAGACCGCCGTGAACCGCCCCGGAGGGCGGACACCCTCCGGATTCCTACTTCTTCGACCCCGCCAGGTCGTCGAACATGGCCGACAGGAACTCGGTGCACCAGCCCAGCAGTTCCCGACCGACCAGCGGCTTGCCGCCGATCCGCCCGGTGCTCGGGCGCGGCACCAGCAGCTGCTGGGCCGCCGCCTTCACCTGGCTGCGCGGGTAGAGCCGGTTCAGCCGCAGCTGCTGGGACTCCCGCAGCTCCACCGGTCCGAAGCGGACGTTGGAGCCCTGGAGGGTGATGTCCGAGATCCCGCACCGCCGGGCGTACAGCCGCAGCGCCGCGACCAGCAGCAGGTTCTCCACCGGCTCGGGCAGCTTGCCGTAGCGGTCCACCAGCTCGTCCCGGACCTGCTGGATGTCCTCCTCCGAGTTGACCGCCGCGATCGAGCGGTACGCCTGCAGCCGCAGCCGCTCGCCGGGCGCGTAGTCGTGCGGCACGTGGGCGTCGACCGGCAGCTCGATCTTCACCTCCAGCGGCTCCTCCTCCGGCTCCCCGCCGCCCGCCAGCGACTCCCGGAACTCGGCCACCGCCTCGCCGACCATCCGCATGTAGAGGTCGAAGCCGACGCCCGCGATGTGCCCGGACTGCTCGCCGCCGAGCAGGTTGCCCGCGCCGCGGATCTCCAGGTCCTTCATCGCGACGTACATGCCGGCGCCCATCTCGGTGTGCTGGGCGATGGTGGCCAGCCGCTCGTGAGCGGTCTCGGTGAGCGGCTTCTCCGGCGGGTACAGCATGTACGCGTAGCCGCGCTCGCGGCCTCGCCCGACCCGGCCGCGCAGCTGGTGCAGCTGGGAGAGGCCGAAGGTGTCGCCGCGCTCCACGATCAGGGTGTTGGCGTTGGAGATGTCGATGCCGGACTCCACGATCGTGGTCGACACCAGGACGTCGAACTCCTTCTCCCAGAAGTCGACGACGACCTTCTCCAACTGGGTCTCGCCCATCTGCCCGTGCGCGGTGGCGACCCGCGCCTCGGGCACCAGGTCCTTCAGCCGGGCGGCCGCCTTGTCGATCGACTCCACCCGGTTGTGGATGTAGAACACCTGGCCCTCGCGCAGGAGTTCACGCCGGATCGCGGCCGAGATCTGCTTCTCGTCGTACGGCCCGACGAAGGTCAGCACCGGGTGCCGCTCCTCCGGCGGGGTGGTGATGGTGGACATCTCGCGGATGCCGGTGACCGCCATCTCCAGGGTGCGCGGGATCGGGGTCGCGGACATGGTGAGCACGTCCACGTTGGCGCGCAGCTTCTTCAGCTGCTCCTTGTGCTCGACGCCGAAGCGCTGCTCCTCGTCCACGATGACCAGGCCGAGGTCCTTGAACCTGGTCTCGGAGGAGAACAGCCGGTGGGTGCCGATGACGACGTCCACCGAGCCCTCGAACAGCCCCTCCAGGACGGCCTTGGCCTCGCTGTCGGTCTGGAAGCGGGACAGCGCCTTCACCGTGACGGGGAAGTTGGCGTAGCGCTCGGCGAAGGTGGAGAAGTGCTGCTGCACCAGCAGCGTGGTCGGCACCAGGACCGCCACCTGCTTGCCGTCCTGCACGGCCTTGAACGCGGCGCGCACGGCGATCTCGGTCTTGCCGTAGCCGACGTCGCCGCAGATCAGCCGGTCCATCGGGACGGACTTCTCCATGTCCGCCTTGACCTCGGCGATGGTGGTCAGCTGGTCCGGCGTCTCCGCGTACGGGAAGGCGTCCTCCAGTTCCCGCTGCCACGGGGTGTCCGGACCGAAGGTGTGGCCGGGGGCGGCCATCCGCGCCGAGTAGAGCTTGATCAGGTCGGCGGCGATCTCCTTGACCGCCTTCTTGGCCCGCTGCTTGGTCTTCGCCCAGTCCGCGCCGCCGAGCCGGTGCAGCGTCGGGGCCTCGCCGCCGACGTACTTGGTGACCTGGTCGAGCTGGTCGGTCGGCACGAACAGGCGGTCGCCGGGGTGGCCGCGCTTGGCCGGGGCGTACTCCAGCACCAGGTACTCACGGGTGGCGCCCTGGACGGTGCGCTGCACCATCTCGACGTACCTGCCGACGCCGTGCGCCTCGTGGACGACGTAGTCGCCGGCCACCAGCGCCAGCGGGTCGATCGCGTTGCGGCGGCGCGAGGGCATCCGGCGCATGTCCTTGGTGGAGGACTTCTGGCCGGACAGGTCGGTCTCGGTGATGACCGTGAGCTTCAGGTTCTCGTCGACGAAGCCGTGCTCGATCGAGCCGCAGGAGACGTGCACGACGTCCCGGGTGGGCGCCTCGGCGAGGTCGGCGACCAGGCGGGCCGGGATGCCCTCGTTGCCCAGCACCTCGGCGAGCCGGGAGGCCGGGCCGTGGCCCTCGGTCACCATGACGACCCGCCAGTCGGCGGCCAGCCGCTCCTTGGCGTCGGCGATCGCCCGGGCGGTGTCGCCCCGGTAGGCCTCGACGGCGTGCATGCCGAGGGTCAGGGTGTTGGCGTCGAACTCCAGGATGCCGTCGACGGTCGACTCGCTGGTCGCGAACGGGCTGACGGACCACCAGGGCAGGCCGATCTCGTCGGCGTGCCCGCGCACGTCGGCGAGCGAGCGCAGCGAGGCCGCGGAGACGTCGATGGCCTCCAGGTCGATCGGCCGGTCCCCGCCGGCCGCGGCCGCGACCCAGGAGGCGTGCAGGAACTCCTGGCTGGTCGCCACCAGGTCGGCGGCCCGGGTGCGGACCCGCTCCGGGTCGCAGACCACCGCTACGGAGCCGAGCGGCAGCACGTCCAGCAGCAGCTCCATGTCGTCCACCAGCACCGGCGCCAGCGACTCCATGCCCTCGACCGCGATGCCCTCGGCGATCTTGTCCAGGATCTCGGCCAGCCCGGGGTGCTCGACGGCCAGCTCGGCGGCGCGGGCCCGCACCTCCTCGGTGAGCAGCAGCTCCCGGCAGGGCGGCGCCCACAGGCCGTGCTCGGCGATCTCCAGCGAGCGCTGGTCGGCGACCTTGAAGTAGCGGACCTCCTCGACCTCGTCGCCCCAGAACTCCACCCGCAGCGGGTGTTCCTCGGTCGGCGGGAAGACGTCCAGGATGCCGCCGCGGACGGCGAACTCGCCGCGCTTCTCGACCAGTTCGACGCGAGCGTAGGCGGCGGCGGACAGCCGGCGGGCCACCTCCTCCAGGTCGTACGACTCACCGCGCCGGACGGCCACCGGTTCCAGCTCGGCCAGCCCCTTGACCTGCGGCTGGAGCACCGAGCGGACGGGGGCGACCACCACCTGGACCGGCCCGGCCGCCGGGTCGTCCGCCCGCGGGTGCACGATCCGGCGCAGCACGGCCAGTCGGCGCCCGACGGTGTCGGAGCGTGGCGACAGCCGCTCGTGCGGCAGGGTCTCCCAGGCCGGGAACTCGGCGACGGCGTCGACGGGCAGCAGGGAGCGCAGCGAGGCCGCGAGGTCCTCGGCCTCGCGGCCGGTCGCGGTGACGGCGAGCACCGGGCGGCCCCGTTCCCCGGCGGCCTGCCCGGCGAGCGCGCGGGCCAGCGCGGCGATGGCGAACGGCCGGGCGGCGGGCGGCCCGACCAGGTCCAGGTGGCGGCGTCCACCGGCCGCGGCTCCGGGGGCGGTGGCCGCCTCGATCGCCTCGGCGAGCGCCGCGTCCCGCGCGACGACATCGAGCAGTCCGGTCAGACTCATCTGGGGTCTCTTCTTCGTCCCGTGGCTGGTGCTGCCCCGGGGCGGCGAAGGCCCGCCGGGGCAACGCGAACGGCCCGGCACGCCGAGCGGCCGGGGGTCTCCAGCCTACGCCGCGGCAGGGACACGCACGTGGTCCACGGCTTCGGCGGCGCCGAGCCGGGGCCGGGCCGGGACCGCACCGGGGCCGCGCCGGCGGCCCGGACGGGGACCGGACACGGACCGAACGCGAACCCGAAGGCGGGTCGACGCGGGCCGGAAAGGGTCAGCGGCGCGGTCCCGGCCCGGCCACCCCCACGGATTGTCAGGAACACATCTGGGAACGAACGACTGGACGGAACACCGGACGACCGGTGGACGAACCATCCGGGAGCCGCCCCCGTCCGGGCACGGCCATCCGCCACGAACTGGACATATTCCTGTCACTGGCCGTCCATGGAGATCGCGCACCATGGTGAACGTGCCCGCCGCACCCAACCGTGGGGGATGGCTGTGGGGGCACTGTCGCACCCCCGATGGGGGTCGGAGGTGCGAGGCCGGGCGGCCCTGGGTGGGGGCGCCCGCCCAAGCGCCGGGAACCGTGGCGCCCTTTCCTGGAGGGCGCCACGGGTCTCGGCCTCTTTCGTTCCCCGGCGCCTACCCCGCGTTCCCCGAGGCCTACCCCGCCGGCCGCCGGCCCATCCCCGAGCCCCGCCCGTCTTCCCGAGCCCACATTTTTCCGAGCCCACTTTCCGAGCCCACTTTCGCGGCTCGCGCGGACGAGGGCCCGGGCCCGGCCAGCACGGTCGGCACGGCCGGCACGGC
This sequence comes from Kitasatospora sp. NPDC005856, assembly GCF_040629945.1. Taxonomy (NCBI): domain Bacteria; kingdom Bacillati; phylum Actinomycetota; class Actinomycetes; order Kitasatosporales; family Streptomycetaceae; genus Kitasatospora; species Kitasatospora sp. NPDC005856. The sequence continues at coordinate 34,143 of NZ_JBEXWT010000091.1, forward strand.
GAAGGCCCCCGGAAACCGCCCTCGACGGTCTTCCAGGGGCCTTCGCGACGCCGGTCCGCCGGTCAGCGCCGGCGGTAGCTCACCGTGTGGGGGGTCGCGTAGCCGCTGCCGTCGTCCACGATGATGATCTTCGGAACGATCCGGGTCTCGGCCTCCGACGGCCCCTCGTCGCCCTTCCCGGCAGCACCGTTTCCGTCGGCACCGTTTCCGGCAGCGGCCGCCCCATCGGCCGCCTTCCCGTCGGCCGCCTTCCCGTCGCCCACCGTCTCCCCGGCGGGCGGCGAGGCCGGCTTCGGCGGCACCGGGCCGGTCGCCACGGACCCGCCGATGGCCCTGGTGGCACTGCTTCCGACCACCGGCGTCCGCATCACGGTCGTCGACTTCTCCTGGACGGAGGCCTTGGCCCCGGCGGGAGCCGCGGGAGCCAGGGCCTTGCGCAGGTTCGCCACCGGGATCTCCCCGGTGTCCGCCTCCGAGTCCACCGGCGACGCGTCGACGACGGCGTCCGCGACCGCCTCCCGCGGAGCGGGGGGCGCGGGGGGTGCGGCGGCCTCGGCGGCCTCGGCGGCCTCGGCGGAGTCCCGGGGGGCCCGGGCGGCCGCGACGGCGGCGGCCGCCGCCCCGGGCTCGATCTGGCCGACCGCCGCCCCGGTGAGCGAGGCCAGCGTCCCCTTGATGTGGTCCAGGTGCTGCTGCACCGTCTCCAGCCGGGTGTCGAACTCGCGCTGCTCCTGCTCGCTCGCCGCGTTGATCTTCTCGGCCTCCCGGCGGGCCTGCTCGATCAGCTGGTCGGCCTTGGCCTGGGCGTCCGTCTCCAGCTGCTTGATCCGGTTCAGCACGGTCTCCCGCTGCTGCTCCGCCTCCTTGACCTTGCGCTCGGCGGTCGCCGAGACCTCGGAGTCCTCGGCGTCGGCCGCGGCCTGGGCGGCGGCGAAGGTCTCGTCGGCCTTGCGGCGCCGGGCGGCCAGGTCGGCCTCGGCCTGCTCACTGGCCTCGGCGGCGGCCACCCGTACCTTGGCGGCGTAGGCGGTGGCGGCGTCCCGGGCGGCGCGGCTCTCCCGGTCGGCGTCGGACCGGATGCCCTCGGCCTCGGCCCGGGTCCGCTCCTCGGTGCGGCGGGCGGCCGCGTCGGCGTCGGTGCGGGTCGTGGCGGCGTACTCCTTGGCGGCGCCGGCGGCGGCCTGCCCGGCGTCGTAGACCTCGTCCCGCAGGTCCTCGGCGAAGCGCTCGGCCTTCTCCCGGACGGCGCGCGCCTCGTTCTCGGCCATCGCGGCGAGCCCGGCGGCCTGCTCGCTGAGCACCTGGTAGTCGGGCTCCGGGGCCTCCGCGGCGGCCCGGCGGATGTCGGCCAGCCGGGCCTCCATCTGCCGGATCCCGGCGCCCAGGACGCTCAGCCGTTCCCACCCCTCGTCGCGCTGCGCCGTCAGGGCAGCGAGGGCTCGGTCGACCTGCTCGGGCGCGTAGCCACGGCGGGCCTGGGTGAAGCCGTACTGGGGGACGGCGTCGCTCATGGGCTCTTCCCCTCATTTCGCGGGCTGCGGAGCCCATGATCGGACGGAACGGACGGATCCGGAACCGGTTCGGAGGCCTGGGCCGGATTCCATCGTCGTACGGACCGGAATGTGTCGAGGACGGGACGAATAGACCCATCCTCTTGACCTATTTTGCGCAGATCTGGGCGAAACCCCAACGAGGCGCAGCTTCGCAGGCACGCCGGAGGGGCCGTTCCGGACACCGGAACGGCCCCTCCCACCTGCGAGGACCCGGAACGGTCCGCTACAGCAGGCCGTCCCAGAACTGCTCCAGCAGCACGGCCCACCAGGTGTCCGCGTTCTGCAGGGCCGCCGGGTCGATCGCGGCGAGCTGGGCCTGGAAGTCGGTCGTCCAGCGACCGGCCTGGTCCGGCGTCAGCCCGTACCGCAGCCGCCACATCCGGCCCAGCAGGGCCAGCGAGCGGACGAACTCCGGTACACCGCTGTTGACGAACCGGGGCGCCTGGCCGGTTCCCTCGATGTCCACGGCCACCACGTGCGCGGTGCCGTACTGGACGCACAGCTGCCGACCGTAGTCGTTGCCCAGCACCAGGTAACCGCCGAAGTCCGGGCCCGTGGGCAGGCCGCGCTCGGCGGCCAGCTCGGCGAGCGTCGGGATCGGTCGGCCCTCCTGCGCCTGCGCCCAGAAGAACGGCCCGAAGTCGCGCGGCAGCCCGGCCCACATCAGGGTCTGGGAGACCGGCTCGGGCACGCCCTGGCGGGAGACGGCGCGTTGCTCGTAGCGGAACAGGTTCTGTCCGAAGGCGGCGCCGGTCTCCTGGGCGAGCTGCTGCGACGGGAGCGGCGGCAGCGCCTGGACCGTCCCGGGCGCGGGCAGCGGCACCCGGAACGGGCGGACCCGCTGGGCACCCGACGCCAGCTGGTGCAGCTCGTCCAGGTGGTCGAGCAGCTCGGCCATCCCGGCCTGCCGGGAGGCGTGGTCGCGGCCGTACGGGGCGGTGTGGGTGAGCCGGACGTTCGGCCAGGACGCGGCGATCATGCGGTTGCAGTAGCCGCCCGGCAGGTCGCACGACTCCAGCTCGGTGTAGAGCTCCAGCACCTGCTCCGGCGGCACGTTGAGCCGGCGCAGGTCCTGGAGGATCTTCCACTCCGGGTGCGGGGTGCCGGGCTCGCTGCGGTGCAGCAGCTTCTGCTCCGAGCCGTCCGGGCCCCGGTAGCTGAGCGCGGCGAAGTACCCCGGACCGACCACGGGCACGCCCGGGGGCACCGGCGCGGGCTGCGGCGCGGCCGACTGCGGCGCCGGCGGGACGACCCCGGCGGCACCGCCCGCGTTCGGGTAGCCGTAGCCGGCCGCGGGCGCGG
>NZ_JBEXWT010000092.1:0-35353 GCF_040629945.1 Kitasatospora sp. NPDC005856
GCGGCGCGCGTCCTGGCGGCCGCCGAGGCCCGGTGCGCCTCCGGCCGCGCGCGCGCCCTTCGTGCTGCCATCGGTGCGTGCCGGGACGCCGAGCGCTGGCTACGCTCCGTGATGTGTCCTGGAAGTGCTGCTTCCGCACGAGGAATTGACGCAACGTTGATCTGTCGTTCGCCGCCCCGGGGCAGTCGGCCATGACTGTCGGTAGATACCATGTGGCAATCGGTCAGTGCTGGCCGACGCGTGCCGAGAGCGGAGAAGAGGTGGGGCGGCGGGAGCCGACCACGAGCCCGGCACCGGGAAAGGGGACCGAAGTGGCCGACGCGGACGACAAGCAGACGAGCACCCAGGTGTGGGGTTCGGCGGTGGTGGTGGGCTCTGCGCTGGCCGTGGTCGCGGCCTATCTGATCAACGGCGCCCTCCTGGTCCTGGCGGTCGCCGGGGCCGAGACCCTGCTGCTGATGGTCTACGTCGCCCGCCGCTGGCGCGCGCTGCACGGCGATCCGGCCCCGGTCCGGCACCGTCCGCGCCGTGGCATCCCGGACGCCGCGCACTGCGAGCGCTGCCGCCGGGCCCGCGAGGCGCTCGACGCCCGGCAGGCGCGGGCCCGCTCGGCCGGCGCACCGCGGCGGTCCGAGTCCGCGGCGTTCCCGACGACGGCCGACTCGCCGCGCGAGCCGTACCGGGAGTCGCGCGAGCCCCGCCGGGAGTCGCACGGGGAGCAGCACCACGCGCACGGGGACCAGCACCACTCCTACGGCGAGCACCACCACGCGCACGGACCGCTGGAGGACCCGGGCCCGCAGTCGGAGTCCGGCGGAGCCGACCACCCGGCCTACCCGCGCCGCCCCCAGCTGCGGGCCCCGTACGAGCGGCCCTGGACAGCGGAACGGGCGGCCGGCCGGTCCGTGGACCGTTCGACCGCCCGTCGGGGTGCGCCGGGCTCAGCCGGCCGTGCTGTACGCCACCAGTGAGACGCCGACGTACTGGACGATGAACGCTCCCAGGGTGAAGGCGTGGAACACCTCGTGGAACCCGAACCAGCGCGGTGAGGGGTTGGGCTTCTTGAGCCCGTACACCACGCCGCCGATGCTGTAGAGCACTCCGCCGACGATCATCAGCACCAGGACGGCGACCCCGCCGGTGTGCAGGAAGTCCGGCAGGAAGAAGGCGGCGGCCCAGCCCAGCGCGAGGTACACCGGCGTGTACAGCCAGCGCGGCGCGCCGACCCAGAACACCCGGAACGCGATTCCGGCCAGCGCGCCGCCCCAGACCGCCCAGAGCAGCAGCTGCTGGTCGGCGCCCTTGAGCAGCAGCATCGTGAACGGCGTGTAGGTGCCCGCGATGATCAGGAAGATGTTCGCGTGGTCCAGTCGGCGCAGCACGGCGTCCCCGCGCGGGCCCCAGTCGAAGCGGTGGTACACCGCGCTGACCCCGAACAGCAGCCAGGCGCTGACCGAGTAGATCGCGCAGGCGATCCTGGCGGGCGTGGAGTCGGCCAGGCAGATCAGCACGATCCCGGCGGCCACCGTGGCGGGGAACATGCCGGCGTGCAGCCAGCCGCGCCACTTCGGCTTGCTCTCCGTGAGTGCACTCTCCGCGAGCGCAGCAGCAGTCATGCGCAGCATGCTACCCAATACCTACGGCTCCGTAGGTTACTGGCCCGTAGGAAGTGGCGATCGTCACTGTTAGACGTTTTGGAGTAATAGGAGTGTGGCCCCGCACACTCCGTCGCGGGTTCCTCCGGCATGTTACTGGTGGGTAATCATACTGGCTGGAGTAAAAGGTGCGTCAATTTCGCCGCTTCGCCGAGTTCCGGCCTTGAGTCCGGAGCTACGCTGCAAGCACCCTCAGACCCCCGCGACGCCATCTCCTCGCCGAGATGGCGTGAAACGGAGCGATCGTGTCGTACGAGATCTCTGCTCTCAGCGCATCCGCGCCCACCCGCCACAAGCAGCTGCTCGCTTGGGTGAGCGAGATCGCCGAGCTCACCCAGCCGGACCGCATCGAGTGGTGCGACGGTTCCGACGAGGAGTACCAGCGCCTCGCGGACCTGCTGGTGGCGCAGGGCACCTTCAAGAAGCTCAACGAGGAGAAGCGCCCCAACTCCTACTACGCCGCCTCGGACCCCACGGACGTGGCGCGCGTGGAGGACCGCACCTTCATCTGCTCCGAGCAGGAGAAGGACGCCGGACCGACCAACAACTGGAAGGCCCCCGCCGAGATGCGGGAGCTCTTCCAGGGCGAGCAGGGTCTCTTCCGCGGCGCGATGAAGGGCCGCACGATGTACGTCGTGCCCTTCTCGATGGGCCCGGTCGGCTCCCCGCTGGCCGCGTACGGCGTCGAGATCACCGACTCCGCCTACGTCGCCGTCTCCATGCGCGTGATGACCCGCATGGGCCAGGCCGTGCTGGACCAGCTCGGCGAGGACGGCGAGTTCGTCAAGGCCGTGCACACCGTCGGCGCCCCGCTCGCCGAGGGCCAGGCGGACGTGCCGTGGCCGTGCAACAGCACCAAGTACATCTCGCACTTCCCCGAGACCAAGGAGATCTGGTCCTTCGGTTCGGGCTACGGCGGCAACGCCCTGCTCGGCAAGAAGTGCTACGCGCTGCGCATCGCCTCGACCATGGCCCGCGACGAGGGCTGGCTGGCCGAGCACATGCTCATCCTGAAGCTCACCCCGCCGAACGGCGAGGCCAAGTACGTCGCCGCCGCCTTCCCCTCGGCCTGCGGCAAGACCAACCTGGCCATGCTCCAGCCGACCGTCCCGGGCTGGAAGGTCGAGACGATCGGCGACGACATCGCCTGGATGCGCTTCAACAAGGAGGACGGCCGCCTCTACGCCATCAACCCCGAGGCCGGCTTCTTCGGCGTCGCCCCCGGCACCGGCGTGGACACCAACGCCAACGCCATCGACACCCTCTGGGGCAACACCGTCTTCACCAACGTCGCCCTCACCGACGACGGCGACGTGTGGTGGGAGGGCCTCACCGAGGAGCCCCCGGCGCACCTGACCGACTGGCGCGGCAACGACTGGACCCCCGAGTCCGGCACCCCCGCCGCCCACCCGAACGCCCGCTTCGCCGTCCCGGCCGCGCAGTGCCCGACCATCGCCCCGGAGTGGGAGGACCAGGCGGGCGTGCCGATCTCGGCGATCCTGTTCGGCGGCCGCCGCGCCACCGCCGTCCCGCTGGTGACGGAGTCCTTCGACTGGCAGCACGGCGTCTTCCTCGGCGCCAACATCGCCTCCGAGAAGACCGCCGCCGCCGAGGGCACCGTCGGCGAGCTGCGTCGCGACCCGTTCGCGATGCTGCCGTTCTGCGGCTACAACATGGGTGACTACTTCGCCCACTGGCTGAAGGTCGGCGCCCAGGCGGACGCCGCCAAGCTGCCGAAGATCTACTACGTCAACTGGTTCCGCAAGGACGCCGAGGGCAAGTTCGTCTGGCCCGGCTACGGCGAGAACAGCCGCGTGCTCAAGTGGATCGTCGAGCGCCTGGAGGGTACCGGCGAGGGCGTCGAGACCCCGATCGGCGTGCTGCCGACCGTCGAGGGCTTCGACCTCGGCGACCTGGACCTGTCCAAGGAAGACCTCGACCTGCTCTTCACCGTGGACGCCGACATCTGGCGCCAGGAGGCCGCGCTCGTGCCGGCCCACCTGGAGACCTTCGGCGACCACACCCCGAAGGAGCTGTGGGACGAGTACCGGAACCTCGTCGCGCGCCTCGGCTGAGCCTGAGCCTCAGCCGGGAGAGAGGCGGGCGCGCGGCACGAACCGCGCGCCCCGCCGAGCGGCAGGACGGCCGGAGTTCCGCCGGGCGATTTTCCCCCGACCAAGGAGATCGCCCGGGCCGGGACTCCGGCCGTAGTGTTTTTCCGCGCTCTTCCCGCTCGGCGGCTACGGCTGGACGTAACCGCCGAGGAAGTCGCCGATCCGGGTCACCGCGTCGGTGATCTCCTCCGCCCGGGGCAGCGTGACCAGTCGGAAGTGGTCCGGCTCCGGCCAGTTGAAGCCGGTGCCCTGGACCAGCAGGATGCGCTGGGAGCGCAGCAGGTCCAGCACCATCCGGGCGTCGTCCTTGATCTTGTGGACCTTGGGGTCCAGCCGGGGGAAGGCGTACAGCGCGCCCTTGGGCTTGACGCAGCTGACCCCCGGGATCCGGTTCAGCAGCTCGTACGCGGCGTCCCGCGAGGCGTGCAGCCGGCCGCCGGGCAGCACCAGGTCGCGGATCGACTGCCGTCCGCCGAGCGCGGCGGCCACCGCGTGCTGCGCGGGCATGTTGGCGCACAGCCGCATCGAGGCGAGCACGGTCAGGCCCTCGATGTAACTGCGGGCCCGGCGCCGGTCGCCGGAGAGCACCATCCAGCCGGAGCGGAAGCCGGCGACCCGGTACGCCTTGGACAGTCCGTTGAAGGTGACGCAGAAGAGGTCCGGGGCCAGGGTGGCCAGCGGGACGTGTTCGGCGTCGTCGTAGAGGATCTTGTCGTAGATCTCGTCCGCGTAGACCACCAGGTCGTGCCGGCGGGCGAGCTCCGCGATGCCCTCCAGCACCTCGCGCGGGTAGACCGCGCCGGTCGGGTTGTTCGGGTTGATCACCACGATGGCCCTGGTCCGGTCGGTGACCTTGGCCTCGATGTCGGCGAGGTCCGGGTACCACTCGGACTGCTCGTCGCAGCGGTAGTGCACCGCGGTGCCGCCGGCCAGCGAGACCGAGGCCGTCCACAGCGGGTAGTCCGGGGCCGGGACGAGCACCTCGTCGCCGTCGTCCAGCAGTGCCGTCATGGCCAGCTGGATCAGCTCGGAGACGCCGTTGCCGAGGAAGACGTCGTCGACGGAGAGGCCGTGCAGCCCGCGCTCCTCGTAGTGCATGACCACCGCGCGGCGGGCGGAGAGCAGGCCCTTGGAGTCGCCGTAGCCGTGCGCGTCGGCGAGGTTGCGCAGGATGTCCTGGAGGATCTCCGGGGGCGCCTCGAACCCGAAGGTGGCCGGGTTGCCGGTGTTGAGCTTGAGGATGCGGTGGCCCTGGGCCTCCAGCCGCATCGCCTCGTCGAGCACCGGGCCGCGGATGTCGTAGCAGACGTTGGCGAGCTTGCTGGACTGGATGACCTGCATGTCCGCCTACTTTAGGGGTACGGAGGGGCGGTCCGGCGGGTCTCCGCGGGGGTGCTTGCGGGGGCCCGAACGCCCCCCTTGGATCGGCAGGCGGGGGTGACGGGCGGCCTTCCGAACCGGTCGTCGAATGTCCGGAATGCCCGCGTACGCGAGGAGCGCCGTCGCGCCGCCGTACGGAACGAGACGGACGGCACACCGCCCGGCGCGGGAGGATGGGGCCGGTCGCGTCGGTCGCGTCGGTCGCGTCGGTCGCGTCGGTCGCGCCGATTGCGCCGGTCGTGTCGGTCGTGTCGGTCGAAGAGGGGGTGCGCCGGTGGTCCCGGTCGTGGTGGCGGCGGTGCTGGTCGGTCTCCTGGCGGCTCCGCCGCTGCGCGGGCTGATCGCCCGGTTCGCGGTGCCGGAGGGCGAGCCCTGGTGCGAGGCCTGCCCGTCCTGCGGGCACCGGGTGCGTCTGCTGCCGCCGACCGGGCGCTGCCCGGGCTGCCGGGAGCGGCTCGGCGCCGGCCCCTGGACGGTGGAGGCGGTCGCGGCGGCGGTCGCCGTCGCGGTGGCGTACGCGGCGGACCGGCTGGTGGTGGTGACCCTCGCGATGGGCTGGGCGGCGGCGCTCGGTGTGGCGCTCGGCTTCGTCGACGCGCGGGTGCGCCGACTGCCGTACCGGCTGACCGTGCCCCTGATCGGAGGGGTGACGGCGCTGCTGCTGGCGGCGGTGGCGACCGCCGGCCCCGGGGTGGCGCTGCGCTGTCTGCTGGTCGCGCTCGCCGTCGGGGGAATGCTCGAACTGGCGGTCTGGCTGGGCGCGTTGGGCCCCGGGGACTCCCCGCTCGGGCTCGCCCTGGGCGGGCTGCTCGGCTGGTACGGCTGGTCGGTGGCGCTCGGCGGGCTGTTCGCCGCGATGGTGCTCGCCGGGTTGTGGGGCACCCTGCGGGCCGCCGCCGCGCTGGCCCGCCGCCGCCCGGTGCGCGGGCTGGACCTCCCGGTCGGCCCGTTCCTGCTGCTCGGCGCGCTCACCGCGGTACTGGCGCGGTGAGTCGGGCCGGCAGGTCACATCGGGACCGCGGGCCATGAGTGGGGACCGCAGGTAATAAGGGGACCGCCGGTATTAAGGGGACAGCCGGCCGATGAGGGGGACGGCCGGCACGGGGAGGGAAACGGAAGGGCCCGCCGCACCGGTCGGTGCGACGGGCCCCGCCGCCGGCGCGCGGGCCCCACCCTCAAGGAGCGGCGCGCCGGGGGAGTGACGTGCTGGTTCGCGGTGCCGTCACGGCATCTTGTGGACGAACGGGCCGACCGCGTTGGAGAACGCGTTGCCGTTGTTGACGTCCCAGTTGGTCGACCAGGTCATCGCGCCGCGGATGGTCGGCCACTTGGCCGGCGGCACGAAGCTGCCGCAGTTGTTGCCCGTGGCCAGGCAGTCCAGCGCGTTGTTCACCACCGTCGGCGAGACGTAGCCGCCGCCCGCTGCCTTGGCGGAGGCCGGGACGCCGATGCCCACCTGGTCCGGCCGCAGGCCGCCCTGGATGTGGGTGCAGACCTGCGAGGTGATGAAGTCGATGGTGCCCTGGTTGTAGACCTTGCCGTCGCAGCCGTTCATGCCGCCCGAGTTGTAGAACTGGGTGTTGACGACGGTGAGGATGTCCTTGGTCTTCAGCGCCAGCTGGAAGTAGGCGCCGGCGGTGCTGTACATCCCGATGGTCTCGGGGGCCATGGTCAGGACGAAGCCGGGGCCGACCTTGGCCTGCAGGGCGTGCAGCGCGTCGCCGAGCGGGCCGGCCTGGACGCCGTTCTCCAGGTCGACGTCGATGCCGTCGAAGCCGTAGTCCTTGATGATCGCGTAGGCGCTGTCGACGAAGTTGGCGCCGGCGGTGGCGTCCGCGACGGTGATCGCGCCGTTCTGGCCGCCGATGGAGAGGATGACCTTCTTGCCGGCCGCCTGCTTGGCCTTGACGTCGGCGCGGAACTGGGCGTCGGTGTAGCCGCCGAGCGCCTTGGACAGGCCCGGGTCCAGGGTGAAGCTGATCGCGCCGGTCCTGGTCGGCACGGCGTCGGCGAAGGACACCGCGATGATGTCGTACGCGCTCTGGACGTCGCTCAGCCGCTGCACGGTCGAGTTGTTGTCGAAGTTCTGCCAGTAGCCGGTGACCAGGTGGGCGGGCAGGCCGGTGGCCGGCGGGGTGGTGCCGGTCGGCGTGGCGGTGGGGGTCGCCGTCGCGGTCTGGGTGGGCGTCGGGGTCGCCGTCCGGGTGGGCGTCGCGGTGGCCGTGGGGGAGGCGGTGGCCGTCGGCGTGGGGGTGGGGGTCGGCGTCGCGGTAGGCGACGGGGTGCCGGTGCCGCCGGGGCCGATCAGCGCGACGTCGTCGGCCAGGTAGGCGCTCTGGCCGTACCAGCCGTGCAGGTAGACGGTGACGCTGGTGGCGTTCGCCCCGGTGGTGAAGGTGGTGGAGAGCTGGTTCCAGCTGTTCTGGTTCGACCAGGCGGACGGGTCGGTGCCGCCGGTGCCGCGCGCGCCGAGGTAGACGTACGGGCCCTGGACCCAAGCGCTCAGCGTGTAGCTGGTGTTGGGCAGCACGCTGATGGTCTGGGTGCACTCCGCGGTGTCACCGGCGCCCGGGGTCGCCTGGAGCGCGCCGGTGCCGGAGTGGACCGGGGCGGAGGCCGCGGTCGCGGCGCCGGTGCAGGTCCAGCCCCCGAGCCCGCCGTCGAAGCCGCCGTTGGCGACCAGGTTGCCGACCGCAGCGCTGGCGCCGCCGGCGAAGAGGGCGAGGCCGCCGCCGGCCAGGGCGAGGGCGGTGGCACCGGCCGCGACGGCCGGGAGGGGGCTGCGCCGGCGCTTGTGGGCGGGCTGGTTCAGCGTACGGGCCATGGGGTGACGCTCCTGGGGGAGGAGCGGCCGCCGCGGTGGGGGGCGCGGCGGCCGCGTGTGGGGGAGGGGAGGTCCGAAGTGAGCCTGCGGGCCGGAGCAGGAGGATCGTTCCGTCCCGGATCAAAAGCTGGACTAGACCATTACCGGTCGTCAAGCATCGGACGAACGGCTTACGGTTCCGTTAAGGATTCGGAGACCGTTCCGTGTCCGCGCCCCAGGGGCCCCGCGAGGGTCCCGCGGCCCGTCCGGACCGCCCCCGACACGCCCGTCGCGACAGACTTCGTACAGGACCGTGACCAGACCGCTACCTGCGGCTTTACCGTGCACCTGCGCGCCGGAGTAGGCTGCGCCGGGGGCGGAGACGCACCAGTTGCAACGAGCACGGAGGGGCCGGGAAACATGGGTCTGCGCGATGTCGCCGAACGGACGCCGGGGCTGCGCACCCTGCTCGGCGGGATGTACGGGCTCTACGGTCGACGGGTCGAGGTCCACCTCGCGAGCACCCCGCGCCACATCGGCGTGATCCTGGACGGCAACCGCCGCTGGGCCAAGGCGGCCGGCGGCTCCACCGCGTACGGCCACCAGCGCGGCGCCGACAAGATCAGCGAGTTCCTCGGCTGGTGCGACGAGACCCACGTCAAGGTCGTCACCCTCTGGATGCTCTCCACCGACAACCTGGACCGCCCGGCCGACGAGCTCGTCCCGCTGCTCGGCATCATCGAGGACGCCGTCACCGGCCTGGCCGCCGCCCGCCGCTGGCGGGTCAACCCGGTCGGCGCGCTGGACCTGCTGCCGCAGCACACCGCCGACGTGCTCAAGCGGGCCGCCGACCAGACCGCCGACATCGACGGCATAACGGTCAACGTCGCGGTCGGCTACGGCGGTCGGCACGAGATCGCCGACGCCGTCCGCTCGCTGCTCCAGGAGCAGGCCGGGCGCGGCACCTCGATCGAGGAACTGGCCGAGATCCTGACCGTCGAGCACATCGCCGAGCACCTGTACACCCGCAACCAGCCCGACCCGGACCTGATCATCCGCACCTCGGGCGAGCAGCGGCTGTCCGGCTTCCTGCTCTGGCAGAGCGCCCACAGCGAGTTCTACTTCTGCGAGGCCTACTGGCCGGCCTTCCGCAAGGTCGACTTCCTGCGTGCGCTGCGCGCGTACGAGCAGCGCCACCGGCGGCTGGGGCTGTAGCCCCGCGGTCCCGCGGCTCCCGCAGCCCGGCCGGGGCCGTGGCCCCGGCCGTTCCCGTGGCCCTGGGTCAGTCGTCCCGGGCCCGAACGCCCGGAGGAAATGACCGCCGTAGGCCTGGCCTACCCGGCGCCCGCGCGAGGCCAAACGTTCACCGGCAATGATCCGTCAGTTCTCCGGGGGCGCGAATGCACCGCTCCCCGCCTGGGAATACTCCAGTCAGTCCGGCCCCGAGGCCATCGGGGCAGCGGGGGCCGGCTTGCCGCGGATGACGCAGGGTCATCCGCTCTGGAGGCCTAGTGGTCAGTTCCAAGAGCCGCCGGACACCAGACCGGCGCACGTACGTTCTCGACACCAGCGTGCTCCTGGCGGACCCGCTCGCCATGACCCGCTTCGAGGAGCACGAGGTCGTCCTCCCGGTGGTGGTCGTCACCGAGCTGGAGGCCAAGCGGCACCACCCGGAGCTGGGCTACTTCGCCCGCCAGGCGCTGCGGCTGCTCGACGACTACCGCATCCGTCACGGCCGGCTCGACGAGCCGATCCCGGTCGGCGAGCTCGGCGGCACCATCCGGGTCGAGCTCAACCACTCCGACGTGTCGATACTGCCGGCCGGCTACCGGGCCGGCGGCGGTGAGGCCGACACCCGGATCCTCGCGGTCGCCCGCAACCTCCAGGCCGAGGGCTACGACGTGACGGTCGTGTCCAAGGACCTGCCGCTGCGGATCAAGGCCAGCTCGGTGGGCCTGCTCGCCGAGGAGTACCGGGCCGAGCTGGCGATCACCTCGGGCTGGACGGGCATGTCCGAGCTGCACGTCCCGGCCGACCAGGTGGACGCGCTGTTCTCGGCCGGCCACGACGCCGGGGTGGACGTCGACGGGGCCACCGAGCTGCCCGTCCACACCGGACTGGTGCTGACCTCGGAGCGCGGCCGGGCGCTCGGCCGGGTCACCGGCGACGGCCGGGTGCGGCTGGTGCGCGGGGAGCGCGAGGCGTTCGGGCTGCGCGGGCGCAGCGCCGAGCAGCGGGTCGCGCTGGACCTGCTGCTCGACCCGGAGATCGGGATCGTCTCGATGGGCGGCCGGGCCGGCACCGGGAAGTCGGCGCTGGCGCTGTGCGCGGGGCTGGAAGCGGTGCTGGAGCGGAGGCAGCACCGCAAGGTGATGGTCTTCCGGCCGCTGTACGCGGTCGGCGGTCAGGAGCTGGGCTACCTGCCCGGCTCCGAGGCGGAGAAGATGGGCCCCTGGGCGCAGGCGGTCTTCGACACCCTCTCCGCCGTCACCACCCCGGACGTGATCGAGGAGGTCATCTCCCGCGGGATGCTGGAGGTGCTGCCGCTGACCCACATCCGGGGACGCTCGCTGCACGACGCCTTCGTGATCGTGGACGAGGCGCAGTCGCTGGAGCGGAACGTCCTGCTGACGGTGCTGTCCCGGATCGGCCAGGGCTCGCGGGTGGTGCTCACCCACGACGTGGCGCAGCGGGACAACCTCCGGGTGGGCCGTTACGACGGCGTGGTGGCGGTGGTGGAGAAGCTGAAGGGTCATCCGCTCTTCGCCCACATCACGCTCACCCGCTCGGAGCGTTCGCCGATCGCGGCGCTGGTCACGGAGATGCTGGAGGACATCCACCCGTGATCCGCCCCGACCGGGGCATAGTGGGACAATATGGTCAACTCATGACCTGGAGCCCGCTCCTGAGGGAGCGGGCTCCGCCCGTTTCATCACATCGAGTGCTTTCCGTCCGAAGAACTGCCGTACGGTGGATGTGACATGCGCCACGCGAACGGGAATTGCGTCGACAGTGCCCGGTGCGGCATGGTGAGGGTTCTGTCAGGCCCCGCGTACGGCGCGGCAGGGCTTCCGGACTCCGGAAGTCAGGCCCCGGACGGTCCGCCAACTCCGGTCGGTGGACACACAATTGAAGACCGTTGAGCCGTACGCCGCCCGATCTCAACGCCCGGTCGCCTCACCTCGGCCGGACGCCGGGCCAGCACCTCCCGTGACCAGAGCACCGTGCGGAGGTCCGTGCCAAGGGGCATGTTGCGCCCGCACGGTCACGCGTGGGCGATGCTGGAAGGAATCCATGTGACTCGGATCTCGGTCCGGGGAGTCGCTGTGGCCTCCGCCACCGCCGTCACCGCTGTCGGTGCCGTCGTGGGCATGGCCTCGGGCAGCGAGGGCAAGACGACGCAGACGGTCGACGTCGCCGGCGCGACCCTGCTTGCCGAAGTCCCCTCTGGCGCCCAGGCGCAGACCATCAGTGACAACATCGGCCAGCAGGCATCCGCCCAGCAGGCCTCTGCCGAAGCAGCCGCCAAGGCCGCCGCGGAGCAGAAGGCCGCCGAGGAGGCCGCGCGCCAGCAGGCCGCCGCGGACGCCCAGGCGAAGGCCGACGCCCAGGCCAAGGCCGACGCGGAGAAGGCCGCCAAGGCCGCGGACGACAAGCGGAAGGCCGACGAGGCCGCCGCGAACCGCTCCAAGTCCCGTTCCGCGATGACCGCGGTCGACGACGCTCCGCCCGTCTCGGTCAGCCCCGGCTCGGTCCAGGACCTGGCCCGGCAGATCGTCGGCAACGACGCGCAGTTCCAGTGCTTCAGCCAGATCGTGAAGCGCGAGAGCGGCTGGGACTACACCGCGACCAACAAGAGCTCCGGTGCCTACGGTCTGGTCCAGGCGCTGCCCGGCACCAAGATGGCCTCGGCCGGTGCCGACTGGCGCACGAACCCGGCCACCCAGATCAAGTGGGGCGTCGGCTACATGAACTCCCGCTACGGGAGCCCCTGTGGCGCGTGGTCGTTCTGGCAGGCCCACAACTGGTACTAGGAACGGCTGCCGCCCCGGCGGCGCGGTTCCGCACGGCCCCCGGCCGCCCGTCCTCCTCGGGCGGGCGTCCGGGGGCCGTGGTGTTCCCGGGCCCGGGCGTCACGCGGGGAGTTGTCCCGCGAGGTGCCGGACGCGAGGGGGATGCGAGGGGTGCGCGGAGGGTGCGCGGGGCGGCGGACGGGAAGCGGACCGCGCCGCCCGGGCTGCGCTGACCAGTGCGCCCTCGGGCGGTGCGGTCCCGGTTGCGGACGCGGGGCGCGGGAAGGGGTCCTGGTTGCTTCCCGCACCGGCCGGTCCGCCGACAGTTGGCCGCGGGGGACCTCGGTGGCTCGACTCCGGGTCTCGTCCGGACTCCTCCCCAGCGGACCGTGTCCGAAACCGGATGGAACCTGGCCTTTTGTCCGACTCGTCGGGAGGGGTGCTTCGAGCCGAACGGGCCTGCGACCGGACTGGCCGCACCCTCGCCGGGTAGCGTCATCCCTGACGGCCGCGGCGTACCGCCGGGCACGGCGGATTCGGCAGCGGAGCGGTGGTAGCGAGGATGGCGCGGGGCGGAAAGGCCTTCAAGGCCGTGGCCAAGGGCGTGGCCGTGGTGGCGAGCGCGGCCGCCGTGATCGAACGGCGCCGGCGGGCCGCGATGGCGGCCGACCCGCACGAGCCGGCCCTCCCGTCGTCGGTGGCCGGGCACGTCCCGGTGCTCGTGGACGGGCACGTCCCCGCACTCGTCGACGCGGCCGGACCGGTCCCGGTCCCGCGGGCCGACCCGGCCCCGGCGGCCGAGGTGGTCCCGCCGTCCGCCGCGCCGGCCCCGGCCAACTCGCCCGCGCCGGTCGCGCACGCCGCGCACGCCGGGTTCGGGCGGGAGTACCACCCGGGCCGCCCGGCCACCCCCGCCGAGGCGGTGCCGTGGGGGCTGCGGGTGGCCGCCGAGTCGACCTGGCGGCTGCTGCTGCTCGGGGCCGCGCTCTACGTCGTCTTCTACGTGGTCGACATGCTGCGGCTGGTCGCCTTCTCGGTGCTGGCCTCGCTGCTGATCACCGCGCTGCTGGAGCCCTCGGTCTCCTGGCTGCGCCGGCGCGGGGTGCCGCGCTCGCTGGCGGCGGGCGGGGTGTTCCTCAGCGGTCTGGCCGGGATCGGGCTGGTCGGCTGGTTCGTGGTCTGGCAGGTGTCGACGAACCTCTCGGACGTCACCACCCAGGTGAAGACCGGCGTCAACCAGATGCGGGACTGGCTGGTCACCGGGCCGCTGCACCTGACCCAGCAGCAGATCACCGACTTCGCCAACCAGATCACCAAGGCCATCACCACCAACACCGATCAGCTCACCTCGGCCTCGATCACCGGCGCGCAGATCGCCGTCGAGGTGCTGACCGCCCTGCTGATGACCTTCTTCACCACCTTCTTCTTCCTCTACGACGGCGCGAAGATCTGGAACTGGGCGCTGCGCGGACTGCCCCGGCACTCCCGTTTCGCGATGGCCGGGGCCGGCCCGAAGGCCTGGACGACGCTCACCGCCTATGTGCGCGGCACGGTCTGCGTGGCCTTCATCGACGCGCTCTGCATCGGGATCGG
Source organism: Kitasatospora sp. NPDC005856 (assembly GCF_040629945.1). Taxonomy (NCBI): domain Bacteria; kingdom Bacillati; phylum Actinomycetota; class Actinomycetes; order Kitasatosporales; family Streptomycetaceae; genus Kitasatospora; species Kitasatospora sp. NPDC005856. The sequence continues at coordinate 13,559 of NZ_JBEXWT010000092.1, forward strand.
CGTCGACCTGCTGGGCGTGCCGCTGGCCCTGCCGCTGGCCGTGATCATCTTCCTGGGCGCCTTCGTCCCGCTGGTCGGCGCACTGATCACCGGGACCGTCGCGGTGCTGATCGCACTGGTCACCCAGGGGCCGTGGACGGCGCTGATGGTGCTGGTGGTGCTGGTGGCGGTGATGCAGGTGGAGAGCCACATCCTCCAGCCGCTGATCCTCGGCCGGGCCGTCCGGGTCCACCCGCTCGGCGTCGTGCTCGGCGTCGCGGCCGGCGGCATCATCGGGGGCATCGGTGGCGCGGTGGTCGCCGTCCCGCTGATCGCCGTCACCAACACCGTGGTCACCCACCTGCGCCGCCGCAACGAGGCCGGTCAGGCCGTCTTCACCGCGCTCGAAGCAGCTCGCGAGGCCGCCGAGCGGACGGCCGGACAGACCGCCGAGCGCACCGCCGACCGCGGCGCGGCCGTCCATCCCGCCGCCCCGCAGGGCGCGCCCGCCACCGACTGACCCCGGCCGGGCCGGGCCACCGGTTCGCGGGAGGAACGACGACGGGCCCCTCCCCTTCCGGACGTGACGTCCGGGAGGGGAGGGGCCCGTCGGGGTGCCGGGTGCGTCAGGCGTCGACGTCGGCCAGGGCGGCCTCGGAGTCGAGGACGCCGGCCACGGCCTGGAGGACGGCGGCGATCTTCATCGAGGCCTGGACGACCTCGCGCTCCACGCCGGCCTTGCGCAGCACGGCCTCGTGCGAGTCGAGGCACTGGCCGCAGCCGTTGATGGCGGAGACCGCGAAGCACCAGAGCTCGAAGTCGACCTTCTCGACGCCCGGGGTGCCGATGATGTTCATCCGCAGACCGGCCCGCATCGTGCTGTACTCCTTGTCGGAGAGCAGGTGCAGCGTCCGGTAGTAGACGTTGTTCATCCCCATGATCGCGGCCGCGCCCTTGGCGGCGTTGTACGCCTCCGGGGACAGGTTGGCCTTGGCCTCGGGCTCCAGCTCACGCAGCAGGCCGGGGCTGCGGGTGGCCATCGCGCAGGACAGCACGGTGCCCCAGAGCTGCTGGGCGGGGAGGTCGGAGTTGCCGATGACCGAGCCCAGGTTGAGCTTGAGGTCCTTGGCGTAGTCCGGGAGGGCGGCCTTCAGGTCGTCGAGAGCCATGGGTCAGCCCGCCAGCAGGGCCTGGGCGTCGAGGGTGTCCTCGCCCTTGTTCCAGTTGCACGGGCACAGCTCGTCGGTCTGCAGGGCGTCCAGCACCCGCAGGACCTCCTTGGGGTTACGGCCGACGGAGCCGGCGGTGACCATGACGAACTGGATCTCGTTGTTCGGGTCGACGATGAAGACGGCGCGCTGGGCGGTGCCGTCCTCGCCCTCGACGCCACAGGCGCGCATCAGGTCGTGCTTGATGTCGGCCAGCATCGGGAAGGGCAGGTCGCGCAGGTCCTTGTGGTCCTTGCGCCAGGCGTGGTGCACGAACTCGGAGTCGCCGGAGACGCCGAGGATCTGGGCGTCGCGGTCGGCGAACTCGTCGTTCAGCTTGCCGAACGCGGCGATCTCGGTCGGGCAGACGAAGGTGAAGTCCATCGGCCAGAAGAAGACGATCTTCCACTTGCCCTCGTAGGACTTGTGGTTGATGTCGGCGAAGGCGCTCGCGGCGTCCAGGTCGACACAGGCCTTGAGGTCGAACTCGGGGAACTTGTCACCGATCGTGAGCACGTTCGCTTCTCCTGAAGTGATTGAGGGGAGGTTTGTCCGGAATCCGGACACCACTCACAGTTCCACATCGTGGACTGATCAGGGAAATAGCTACACTGGATGTGTCTGATCGGAGATTGTTATCAGTACCGAATCCCCCACGTCGCGGCCGGGCTCCCGCAGGAACAGCGGCGCCAGGGGCGACGGGACTGTGGCGAGTGCCACAGTCCGCAGCCCGCGCACCCCGACCGTCGCCCAGCTGCGCGCCTTCGTCGCGGTGGCCGAGTACCGGCACTTCCGGGAGGCCGCCGCCGCCACCGGGACCAGCCAGCCCGCGCTGTCCGGCGCGGTCGCGGCGCTGGAGGAGTCGCTGGGCGCGCAGCTGGTCGAGCGTACGACGCGCAAGGTGATCGTGACCCCACTGGGGGAGCGGGTGCACCGGCACGCCCGCCGGGTGCTCGCCTCGCTGCAGGCCCTCACCGAGGAGGTCGAGGCCGCCCGTCGGCCGTTCACCGGGCCGCTGCACCTGGGCGTCATCCCGACCGTCGCGCCCTACCTGCTGCCCACCGTGCTGCGGCTGGTCCGCGACCGCTTCCCGGACCTGGAGCTGCACGTCCACGAGGAGCGCACCCCCTCGCTGCTGGAGGGCCTGGCCGCCGGGCGACTGGACGTCCTGCTGCTCGCGTTGCCGGCCGGCGGGGCCTCGCCGACCAGGGACATCCCGCTGTTCGACGAGGACTTCGTCCTGCTCACCCCGCCCGGCCACCCGCTCGCCGGGCGGATCGACGTGCCGCGCGACGTGCTGCTCGATCTGGACGTGCTGCTGCTGGAGGAGGGCCACTGCCTGCGCGACCAGGCACTGGACATCTGCCGCGAGGTCGGCGCCGACCCGACCGGCTCGACCACCCGCGCGGCCGGCCTGTCCACCCTGGTCCAGCTGGTCGCCGGCGGCCTCGGGGTGACCCTGCTGCCCGCCACCGCGCTGGACGTCGAGGCCGGGCGCACCGACCGGCTGGCCGCCGTCCGCTTCGCCGCCCCGCCGCCCGGCCGCAGGATCGGGCTGGCCTTCCGGCCGGGCTCGGCCCGCAGCGCCGAGTACGAGCGCTTCGCGGACGCGCTGCGCGAGGTGCTGGTGGAGCTGCCGGTCCGGATCGTCTCCTGAGGCCCGCCTAGAGCGCGCCCCGGTCCGCCGCCGGGGCGCCCAGGCACAGCCCGACCGTCGTCGCGACCAGCAGCTCCAGCGCCTCCAGGGTGTCCGGGTCGGGCCGCTCGCCGGGTCGGCGCAGGGTGAGGTGGCGGGCCGTCAGGCCGTCGAAGCCGCTGAGGAAGAGGACGGCGATCCGGCGGGCGGGCAGCGCCAGGGTCAGGCCGTGGGCGGCCGCGAGGGCGCTGAGCATCTCGACGGCGGTGCCCTCGATGTCGCGCTGGAGCCCGAGCATGATCTCCTGGATGTCCGGGTCGCGCATGGCCAGCGCCCCGAACTCGCTCAGCAGCACGCAGCGCCCGTGCTCGCCGGTGGCGGACTCCCAGAGCGCGTGCACCAGGGTGCGGACCTGCTCGCCGAACGGGCCGTCGCCGGGGTCGACGGCGCGCACCTCGCCGACGAAGTCGGACTTCAGCCGCTCGACGACCGCCCGGTAGAGGTCCTTCTTGGTGCCGAAGGTGTAGTGCACCGTCGCCTGCGCCACGCCCAGCTCGGCCGCGATCGCGCGGGTGCTGCCGGCCGCGATTCCCTCCCTGGTCATCAGGTCGATCGCGGCCTGGACCAGTTGCGGTCGGCGTTCTGAGGCGGGGACGTGAGCCATCCAGTCAGGGTAGCGCCACGAGCGGGCAACTGTGTCGATCGATCTTGTCGAGCAACTTTGTCACTCGACAAAGTTCGGTTTACGGTGGGACGCGACCTGCCCTGACCGAACCGAGGGACTGCCGATGGCCACGTACCTGTACCGACTGGGCCGATACTGCTTCCGGCGACGGCGGGCTGTCGTCGCCGTCTGGATCGCCGTGCTCATCGCCGTCGGCGGGGCCGCGGGCGCCTTCGCGGGCAAGACCACCGACGAGTTCAAGGTCCCCGGCACCGAGGCGCAGGCCACCCTGGACCGGATCAAGGACACCTTCCCGGCGCAGAGCCACGGCTCCGCGCAGGTCGTCTTCGCCGCCGGTGCGCCCGGCGGCATCGGAACGCCCGAGGCGAACCGGGCGGTCGGTGAGGCCGTCGCCCGGATCGCCCAGGTGCCGGGCGTGGCCGCGGTGCCGGACCCGTACGCCTCCGGCGCGCTCTCCCCGGACGGGAAGGTCGCGCTCGCGCTGGTCTCGTTCGACCACAAGCTCGCCGACGTCACCGACCAGCAGCGCGACGCCGTGAAGGCCGCCGCCGAGCCGGCTCGCGCGGCCGGGCTGGACGTGGCCTTCGGCGGCGACGCGTACAACACCATGGCCCAGATCGAAGGCGGCAGCGAGGCGATCGGCCTGGTGGTGGCGGGGCTGGTCCTGGTGGTCACCCTCGGCACGCTGGTCGCCGCCGGGCTGCCGCTGCTGACCGCGCTGGCCGGCGTCGGCGTGACGATGGCCGGCCTGCTGGCGCTCACCGGCTCCTTCGAGATCATCACCACCGCGCCGGTGCTGGCCCTGATGGTCGGCCTCGCGGTCGGCATCGACTACGCGCTGTTCATCCTCTTCCGGCACCGCCGCCACCTGGACGAGGGCCTGGAGCCGGAGGAGGCCGCCGCCCGGGCCACCGCGACCGCCGGCAGCGCCGTCGTCTTCGCGGGCCTGACCGTGGTCGTCGCGCTCGCCGGACTCGCCGTCGCGGGCGTCCCCTTCCTCACCGTGATGGGCCTGGCCGCCTCCGGGGCCGTCGTGGTGGCCGTCCTGGTCGCGATCACGCTGCTGCCCGCCGTGCTGGGATTCACCGGCCGGGCCATCGACCGGCTGCCGATCTGGAAGCGCGCCCTGACCGCCAACGGCCGCACCACCATGGGCGAGCGCTGGGGCCGCTTCGTGGTCCGCCGCCCGCTGCCCGTCCTCCTGGTCGGACTGGCCGCTCTGGGCGCCCTGGCGGTGCCCGCCGCGAGCCTGAACCTCGGCCTGCCGAGCGCCGGTTCGCAGGCCGCCGGGACGGACGCGCGCAAGGCGTACGACCTGGTCGGCGAGAGCTTCGGGCCGGGCTTCAACGCCCCGCTGGTGGTCGTGGTGGACACCCACGGCGCGCCGCGGCCCGAGCAGGCGGTGCAGGGCGTGGCCGCGAAGCTCCAGACCCTCGACGGCGTGGGGACGCTGCTGCCGCCGACCGTCGACCGGGCGCGCGGCACCGCGCTGGTGACGGTCATCCCGCGGACCGGCCCGGACCACGCGGACACCAAGGCGCTGGTCAACGAGATCCGTGACCAGAAGGCGGAGTTGAAGGCGGCGACCGGCGCGGACATCGCCGTCACCGGCACCACGGCCGCCAACATCGACGTCTCCACCAAGCTCGGCCAGGCGCTGCCGCCCTTCCTCGCGGTGATCGTCGGGATCGCGGTGGTGCTGCTGGCGCTGGCGTTCCGCTCGGTGCTCGTCCCGCTCAAGGCGGTGGCCGGGTTCCTGCTCAGCGTCACCGCCTCGCTCGGCGCGGTGGTCGCGGTCTACCAGTGGGGCTGGCTGGACGGGCTGATCGACGTGCCCAAGGTCGGGCCGGTGGTGAGCTTCGTGCCGATCCTGCTGATCGGCGTGCTGTTCGGACTGGCGATGGACTACGAGCTGTTCCTGGTCTCCGGGATGAAGGAGCAGCACGTCCACGGAGCGGCGCCGCGCGAGGCCGTGGTGGCCGGGGTGCGCAACGGGGCCCGGGTGGTCACCGCGGCGGCGCTGATCATGGTGGCGGTGTTCGGCTCGTTCGTCTTCGGCCACGACCCGATCGTCCAGCCGATCGGCTTCGCCCTCGCGGTGGGCGTGCTGGTGGACGCCTTCGTGGTGCGGATGGCGCTGGTGCCGGCCGCGATGGCGCTGTTCGGCAGGGCCGCCTGGTGGTTCCCGAAGCGGCTGGAGAAGGTCGTGCCGAAGGTCGACATGGAGGGCGAGCAGCTGATCGCCGAGCTGGAGAAGCGGCCGGCGGAGGAGCAGCGGGCCCGGAAGGAGCCGGTCGGGGCCTGACGCTCCGTACCGGGTGCCCGGCGGGATCCGCTCCCGCCGGGCGCATCCGCGTTCACGTCCCCGCGGGCAGCCGCTGCTCGAACCAGACCACCTTGCCGGTGCCCAGCCTGGTCGCGCCCCAGCGGTCCGCGCACCGGGCCACTATCTGCAGCCCGCGCCCGCGTTCGTCCTCCGGCCCGGTGCGGCGCGGGCGCGGCAGCAGCGGGCTGTCGTCGCCGACCTCGCAGCGCAGCCGGGTGGTGCGCACCAGGCTCAGGGTGACCGGCCGGGTCGCGTGCTGGACGGCGTTGGTGACCAGCTCGCTGACCATCAGCTCGGTCGCCTCGCTGAGCTCGTCCAGCCCCCAGCGGCGCAGCGTGTGCGCGGCCAGCCGGCGGGCCCGGCCCGGCGTCTCGTTGCGCGGCTGGAGGTACCAGTGCGCGACGTCCCCGGCCGGGATGCCGTCGAAGCAGGCACCGAGCAGGGCGATGTCGTCGCCGCGGTCGCCGGGCGGCAGGATCCGCAGCGCCTCCTGGCACAGCTGCTCCGGGGACTGCCAGCGGGCGGCGGCGATCCGGGCGCGCAGCACCTCCAGGCCGTCGCTGATCGGGCGGGTGCGGGTCTCCACCAGGCCGTCGGTGAACAGCAGCAGCGCCGAGCCGGGCGGCGCGGGCAGTTCGACGGAGTTGAAGTCCACCCCGCCGACGCCGATCGGCGCCCCGGAGTCCAGTTCGACCAGCTCCGCGGTGCCGTCCGGGCGGACCAGCACCGGGGGGACGTGCCCGGCGTTGGCCATCACCACCCGGTTGGCGATCGGGTCGTAGACCGCGTAGACGCAGGTGGCCAGGTGCTGTTCCCGGCCGAGCCGTTGGGCCTGTTCGTCGAGGTGGTAGAGCACCTCGTGCGGCGGCAGGTCGAGGGCGGCCAGGGTCTGGGCGCTGGTGCGCAGCTGGCCCATGATGGCGGCCGAGGTGAGCGAGTGGCCCATCACGTCGCCGACGATCAGGGCGACCCGGTTGCCGGGCAGCGGGACGGCGTCGTACCAGTCCCCGCCGACCTGCGCGCCGCGCTCACCGGGCAGGTAGCGCTGGGCGATCCGGACGCCGTGCGACTGCGGCAGGCGCAGCGGCAGCATGCTGCGCTGGAGTTCGTTGGCGATCTCCCACTCGCGGGCGTAGCGCAGCGCGGTGTCCACGGCCAGCCCGGCCTGGGTGGCGAGATGGGCCGCGGTCGCGGTGTCCGCGGCGTCGAAGACCGGGCGGCCGGTGCGTTCGGGAGGGCGGCGGATCAGTATCAGCAGCCCGAGCACGGCCTTGCGCCCGCGCAACGGCAGGGCGAGGACGGAGGTGCCGGCGGCCAGCCGGGCCACCCCGCGGGTGCCGTACAGCTCGCGCAGCAGGGTCTCGGCGCGTTCGGCGGCGGGGGTGCCGAGGACGGCGGCCTCGGCGGGGCGGCGGCTCAGCAGCGCGTGGGCGAGCGCTCCGCCGCGGGTCACCGGGGTGGCCGGGCCGCCGTCGGCGGTCGAGCGCGCGCCGTAGCGGGAGCGGCGCCGGTCGTCCATGCCGCTCGGGCGGCCGCGGCGGCCGATCCGGGTGCCGGTGCTGTGGTGTATCCGGAGTTCCTCCGGGAAGCCGGGTTCGCGTTCGACGTTGGGCAGCGGGTCGCGCAGGTGGACGACGGCGGCGTCGGCGAGCGTCGGGACCAGCACCCGGCCGATGTTGCGCAGCGTCGCGGCGAGGTCGAGGGCGCTGTTGATCCGCCGGGTCGCCGAGTCGAGGTACGCCAGGCGGTCCGCCATCTCGGTGCGTTCCGGCCGTGCGCCCGCCCGTCGCACCGGGGCCGGCGTCAGGGCCGTCGCCGGGGCCGGTGTCGCGGCCGGGACCTGGCGGCGCTGGCCCGGGACGGCGGGCGGCTGCTCCGCCTCGGTCTTGAGCTGGTCGCGCACGGCTGCCTGTCCTGGATTCGGTGTGGTCGGTGAGCTGTTCTGTTGCCACCTGCCGCGGGTGCGGCCGGTCCTGTCCCGGTTCGATCAGCCGACGCGTCGACAGCACAGGAACAGCTGTTCCTCCGGCGGCAGCGAGGTACTGGCCGGTGCGTAAGGATGCCCCGAGCACTCCTCGACGGCGAAGCCGGCCGAGACCAGAACCCGCTCCAGATCCTCCCTCAGATACCCACTGATCCGCAGCTCTCTGCCAAGGAACGGAAGCGGAACGTGATCCAGGTCCGCCTCGACCATACCGAGCGCCAGCAGCCCGCCCGGCCGCAGGAGTTCGCGCAGCTGCCCCAGCACGGCCGGGATCTCGTCCTGCGGCAGCAGGATCAGCGAGAAGAACGCGGTGACCGCGGCGAAGCGGCCCCGGCCTTCCGGCCCCAGTGCGGGGGCGTTCCAGACCAGGTCCGCACGCTCGGTGGCCAGATCGTACAGGTCGATCCGATGGAAAACGGGCGCGAACACACCCGGGAAGGCCGTCCGCCGGGCCAGCGCGAGCATCCCGTCGGAGAGGTCCGCGCCGGTGACCCGCAGACCGCCGGCGGCCAGCTGGCGGACGGTCGGCTCGCCGGTGCCGCAGCCCACGTCCAGCACCGGGGCGCCGGGTTCGAGCTCGGCGAGCAGCAGCCGGCCGCAGGCCAGCTGCCCGTCCTTGGCGGGGAACGCCTCGCCGTACCCCGTGCCGATGGTGTCGAAGGCGACCGCCTGAAGTGCCCGGGCCGCCCGCCGCCGTACCTCGGGTTCCCCGTCGTCGGCGTCCTCGCCGACGGGGAACGGGTCCGATATCTGTCCGGTCGTCACGTTGCGAGGCACCCTTCCACCCGTGGCCTCCGGTGGCTCGTCCGCGGCCCCGCGGGCCGCTGCCGGTGGCGGTACGTCACGCTCTCCGCACCACGCGGACGGACTGCACCCCGATGCGTTTCCGAGCAGACACTCGTGTGCGTACTGGCATCTGAGAATATGCGTGATCACTGTGCAGTGGGGACCCTTTCCGGCCAACTCGCCGCGCTTGGGCGGTTGTGACCGGAGTTGCGGAAGCACGGGGGTGCGGGAGGGGTTGTGCGTTCGGCCGCGCACGCCGGACAGTACGCCAGGAGAACGTCGATGACCTGCGGTTTTGCCGATCGGCGGGCTGACTATCTGACGTTTATTGAACGTCAATCGCTCCGGTGCACAGTGGAGTCCAGCGCCGGGGAAGCGTTGAGGGCGTTCCCGCAGCCGGGGGGCTGCGGGAACGCCGACGCGCGGAACGGGGGAGGTGTCCGTGGGGGAGCGGAGGCCTTACGGCGCGGGGGGAGAGAGGGGCTCGGTGTGCTGCTGGGAGATGAGGTCCGCCACGGGGGAGGCCTCAGGCACACCGAGCCGCGTGAAGATCGCGTGCGCCTCTTGGAGGCAGGCGAGTCCACGGGCCGGCTGGGCGAGCGTCAACAGGGCCTCGCCCAGCGCGGCGTTCGCCAGGCCCTGGCAGTAGGCGGAGTCCAGCTCCTGGCCGATCGCCAGCGACTCGCCGGCCGCCGAGGCCGCCTCGGCGGGCTGCCCGGCCACGAGCAGGGCGGAGGCGAGCCGGGCCAGGGTGTAGCCCTCCCACAGGGGGTTCTGCTGCGACTGGTAGAGCCGGTGCGCCTCGCGCAGGTGCGGGACGGCGTCGCCGCCGGAGAGCACCACGCCCAGCTGGTAGAGGGTCTGGGCGAGCAGCGGGCCGTTCTTGGACTCCCGGGCGGCGGCGACGCCGTCGCCGGCGGACCGGATCGCCGTCTCGGTCATCCCGAGTCGGTGCTGCGCCCGGGCCATGTTGCTGACGATGCGGGCCTCGGCGGTCGGCGCGCCGAGGGCCTGGCTGGCAGCCCTGGCCTGCTCCATGAACGGCAGGGCCTCGGCCGGGCGGTTGCCCAGGCTCAGGATCACGCCCAGCATGTTGGCGGTGGCCAGCAGCTGGACGGTCGGATCGTCCGGGGGCTGGTGGTCCAGGCTGCGGCACAGTGAGTGCTCGGCGCCCTGGAAGTCGCTGGTGACGTAGTTCAGGGCCCCCAGGGCGAAGTGCACCCGGGCGAGCGCGGCGGAGTCGTCGCGGAGCTCCGCGCGCTGTCCGAGCGCCTCCAGGACCGGCCGTACCTGGGGGCCGTGGGTCGGGTCCGGACCCAGGCCGTACAGCAGGATCAGCAGGTCGATCGCCGCGTGCTGCGCGGACTGCGGCCCGCTCGCCGCCGCGGCCAGGGAGTTGAGCAGCAGGGCGCTCTCGGCCCGGAGCCAGGACTGGGCGGAGCCGCTCGTCGGCAGGCTGATCCCGGACGAGGAGGGCGTGGTGAGCAGTTCGGGCTCGGTGTCGTCCGGTTCGATGGCCCGGGCCGCGTTGCGGACGGTCGGGATCAGCAGGTCGAGCAGCCGCTGGACGGCCCGCTCCTGCTCCCCGGTGTCGCCCAGCCGGTCGTTCTGCCGCTGGGCGTAGAGCCGGAGCAGGTCGTGGTAGCGGTAGCGGCCGGGGGTGAAGCACTCCAGCATGTTCGCCTCCACCAGGGCCTCGGCGAGGTCCTCGGCGGTGTCCTCGTCCACACCGAGCAGCGCCGCGGCGGCCGCGAGCGGGATGTCGGGGGAGTCGATCAGCGCGAGCAGCCGAAAGGCGCGGGCCTCGGCCGGGGACAGCTGCCCGTAGCCGAGTCCGATGGTGGTCTCCACGGCGAGGTTGCCGAGCTGGAGCTCGTCCAGGCGGCGGCGCTGGTCGGCTAACCGACGGGCCAGGTCGGAGACGCTCCACCGCGGCCGGCTGGCCAGCCGGGCGGCGGCGATGCGAACGGCCAGCGGCAGGAAGCCGCAGGCGGTGACCACCGCCATGGCGGCCTCCGGTTCGGCGGCGACCCGCTGCTCGCCGACGATGGCCGAGAACAGCGCCAGCGCCTCCTTCGGCGTCAACTCCTCGACGTCGAACAGCTGTGCGCCGGGGATGCCGGCCAGCCGGGAGCGACTGGTGGCGAGCACCGCGCAGCCGGAGACGCCCGGGATCAGCGGCCGGATCTGGTCGGCGTCCCGTGCGTTGTCCAGCAGGATGAGCATCCGCCGGTTGGCGAGCAGCGAGCGGTAGAGGGCCGCGCGCTGCTCCATCGACTCCGGGTTCTCGGTGACGCCGAGGGCGTGCAGGAAGTCGCCGAGGACGACGACCGGGTCGGCCGGCGAGGCGCCCGCGCCGCGCAGGTCCACGTACAGCTGCCCGTCCGGGAACTCGGCCCGGACGCGGTGGGCGACGTGGACCGCGAGGGTGGTCTTCCCGACGCCGCCGATGCCGGCCAGCGAGGTGACCACCACGGCCTGGCCGGTGGCGTTCATCAGGACCGTCGAGAGGTCGCTCACCAGCTCGGTGCGGCCACTGAAGTCCAGGACGTCGGCCGGGAGTTGGGCCGGTGCCGGGGCGGCGGGACGGTCCTTCGCCGCCATCTCGGGCATGGCCTGGAGGGTGAGCGCCGGGTCGGCCGCGAGGATGCGGGTGTGCATCGTGGACAGGCCGACGCCCGGCTCGACCCCGAGCTCCTCGATCAGCAGCTTGCGGGTGTCGGTGTAGACGCCGAGCGCCTCGGCCTGGCGGCCGCAGCGGTACAGCGCCAGCATCAGCAGCTCCCGCAGCCGTTCGCGCAGCGGGTGCTCCGTCGTCAGGTTGTTGAGCTCGCCGACGATCTCCGCGTGCCGGCCGATGTCGAGGGCGGCCGCGCACAGGTCCTCGGCGGCGGCCACCTGGCGCTCGGCCAGCCGCTGCCGCTGGGTGTCGGCGTAGGGGCCGGGGACGCCGGTCAGCGGGCGGCCGCTGAACAGGCGCAGCGCCTCGTCGAGCAGTCGGTGCGCCTCCTGCCTGTCGCCGTTCGTCCGGGCGGCCGCGGCCTCGGCGCAGAGCCGTTCGAAGACCGTCAGGTCGAGGGCCTCACCGGGGATGCGCAGTGCGTAGCCGTCGGCGACCGAGACCAGCAGTTCGGAGGGTCGGCGAACCTCCCGACGGGGCTCGATGACGGAACGCAGCCGGGAGACGTAGGTGCGCAGGGCGGCGACGGCCTGGGTCGGGGGCCGGTCGCCCCAGAGCGCGTCGACCAGGTCCTGGGTGGTGACCGGGCGTCCGGAGTGCAGCAGGAGGGTGGTCAGGACGGCCTGCTGTTGGGGGGAGCCGAGCGAGACGGGCGCGCCGTCGAGCCAGGCCTGGACCGGACCGAGGACCTGGAAGCGCAGCGCAGGTGGTCGCGGCGTCTCCCGAAACTCCATGAAGTCCCCCGATGGCCTGTGGTGTCGATTTCGTGAAAGGGCGCTCGGCGGTCCGCCGCGGTGCTTCAGCTTAGGCGGACGCCCGACTCTGCCGGACGGCACCGCAAGCCGCACGGTGTTTATCGGACATTTAATCAACCCTACGATACTGTCCCCGCGCCCGCGCCATGGAGGTCGGGCTGAACACAATTGATGACCGAAAGGCGGCCGCCCAATGGCCAACGACCAGAGCGAGACCCCGGTGCCGTCGACGCCCGAGAGCGGGACGAAGATCGAGGCCCCGGCCGCCGCTGTGGAGGCGGGCACGGCTGTCGAGGGCGCGGTGGCCGCGACCTCGAACCCGACCGAGTACGCCCTGCCGAACGACGCGCAGAAGGCCGCGATCGAGAGCGAACTGTTCGGCGACGAGCACCTGGAGAGCCCCGTCACGCCGGACGGCGGCGAGCCGGGAAAGAAGTACGAGCCGGAGAACATCGTCTTCGGCCACGCGTAAGCGGCCGCCCCCGGTGCCCCCGTCGCCCCCGTCCGGGCGCGGGGGCACCGGTGGTTATGGGCACGCCAATTCCCCGAACGTGTCAACCCGGTGGCCGAAACGTGCCCGTGGTGCACTCATGGTGACCGGCGATATCCGTAACGTGCCCGACGGCGGGCGCGGGGCGTTCCGGAATTCCGGATTCATCCCGGGGTATTGCGGTGGTCGGAATGTTGCCGTTTGCCCGCGTTCTGCCGAAATTGCCGAGGGAGATCGTATTCGGCCGAATCGCCGGGCCCGGGGGCGGGAGCGACCTGGTGCGGATCGGCCGTCCATTCCCGGCCGCCGGGCTCGGGGCGCAGGTAGTGCTCGCCGCCGATGGTGTCCATGTAGATGCCGGTGCGTCCGGTCCTCCGGTCGAGGACGAGTTCACCCACGTGGGGCCGGTAGGCCGGGGCGTTGCGCTGTCGGGTGCTCACCGTGCTGCTCCTCGCTCTGGTCGGCGACTGGTCAGCATCTCTAGAGAAGCTAATATCTCTAGAGATGTCAACGGTCGTATCTCCTTACCGGCGACCGCGGGCACGCCTACGATTTGTCCGAGGCAGAGGGAGACGCGGCGATGACCGGCAGCAGTGGCGACAAGCAGCCCAAGTACCAGCGGATCGCCGAAGCGCTCAAGGCGGCCATCGACGCCGGCCGGTACCGCGCGGGCGACCGCCTGCCCGGCGAGAACGACCTCATGGACGAGTACGGCGTGGCGCGGATGACCGCCCGCCAGGCGCTGGGCGTGCTACAGAGCGAGGGCATCGCCGAGGCGCGCCGCGGCGCCGGGGTGTTCGTCCGGGACTTCCGGCCGCTGCGCCGGCGCGGCATCCAGCGGCTGGCGCACGCGCACTGGGGGTCCGGCCGGTCGATATGGTCGGCGGACATCGACAACCGCAGCCTGGTCGTCGACCAGGTCTCCGTCACCGAGCAGGGCGCGCCCGAACACGTGGCCCGGGTGCTCGGGGTCGACCCGGGTGCCCCGATGTGCGTGCGGCACCGCCGCTTCGTCCTCGACGGCAAGCCGGTGCTGCTCTCGACCTCCTACCTGCCCGCCGTCCTGGTCGCGGGCACCGCGATCACCCGCGAGGACACCGGCCCCGGCGGCACCTACGCCCGGCTCGCCGAGATCGGCGCCAAGCCCGTGCACTTCCGCGAGGAGGTCCGCTCCCGGATGCCCGGCGCGGACGAGGCCGCCCGGCTGGAGCTGTCCGCCGGCACCCCCGTCATCCTGATCTGCCGCACCGCCTTCGCCGACGAGGGGCAGGTCGTCGAGCTCAACGAGATGATCCTGGACGCCGCCTCCTACGTCCTGGAGTACGACTTCGACGCCTGAGCGCCGCCGGGCGCGACGCCCGGAGGGCGCCGGAAGGCGCCGGAAGGCACCGGAACGCGCCGGAACGCGCCGGAACGCGCCGGAACGCGCAACCGCCCCGGCCGCTGGGATTCACCGGGCGGCCGGGGCGGTTCGGAGCGTGCGGGACTACTCCTTGGAGCGGACGCGCAGGTTGGTGATCAGCGGGCCCTCGGTGGTCTCGCGGAAGAAGTCGTTGCCCTTGTCGTCGACGACGATGAAGGCCGGGAAGTCCTCGACCTCGATGCGCCAGACCGCCTCCATGCCGAGCTCGGCGTACTCCAGCACCTCGACCTTCTTGATGCAGTCCTGGGCGAGGCGGGCGGCCGGGCCGCCGATCGAGCCGAGGTAGAAGCCGCCGTGCGCGGCGCAGGCGTCGGTGACCTGCTTGCTGCGGTTGCCCTTGGCGAGCATGACCATCGAGCCGCCGGCGGCCTGGAACTGGTCGACGTAGGAGTCCATCCGGCCGGCCGTGGTCGGGCCGAAGGAGCCGGAGGCGTAGCCCTCGGGGGTCTTGGCCGGGCCCGCGTAGTAGACCGGGTGGTCCTGGAGGTACTTGGGCATGCCCTCGCCGGCGTCCAGGCGCTCCTTGATCTTGGCGTGGGCGATGTCGCGGGCGACGACCAGGGTGCCGGTGAGCGAGAGCCGGGTCTTCACCGGGTACTTGGACAGCTCGGCGCGGATCGCGGACATCGGCTGGTCGAGGTCGACGCGCACCACGTCGTCGTCCAGGTGCTCGTCGGTGGTGTCCGGCAGGTACTTGGCCGGGTCGGTCTCCAGCTGCTCCAGGAACACGCCCTCGGCGGTGATCTTGCCGAGCGCCTGGCGGTCGGCGGAGCAGGAGACGGCCATCGCGACCGGGAGCGAGGCGCCGTGGCGCGGCAGGCGCACCACGCGCACGTCGTGGCAGAAGTACTTGCCGCCGAACTGGGCGCCGATGCCGATCTTCTGGGTCAGCTCGGTGACCTTGGCCTCCAGCTCCAGGTCGCGGAAGCCGTGGCCGGTCCTGGCGTTGCCCGAGGTCGGCAGGTTGTCCAGGTAGTGCGCCGAGGCGTACTTGGCGGTCTTCAGCGCGAACTCGGCGCTGGTGCCGCCGATCACGATGGCCAGGTGGTACGGCGGGCAGGCCGCGGTGCCCAGCGAGCGGATCTTCTGCTCCAGGAACGAGAGCATGCTCGCCTCGTTCAGGATGGCCTTGGTCTCCTGGTACAGGTACGACTTGTTGGCGGAGCCACCGCCCTTGGCCATGAACAGGAACTTGTAGGCGTCACCGTCGGTGGCGTACAGCTCGATCTGGGCCGGCAGGTTGTTGCCGGTGTTCTTCTCGTCCCACGTGGTCACCGGGGCCATCTGGGAGTAGCGCAGGTTGAGCTTGGTGTACGCGTCGTACACGCCCCGCGCGATGGCGGACTCGTCGCCGCCCTCGGTGAGCACGTTCTGGCCGCGCTTGCCCATGACGATCGCGGTGCCGGTGTCCTGGCACATCGGGAGGATGCCGCCGGCCGAGATGTTGACGTTCTTCAGCAGGTCGAGCGCCACGAAGCGGTCGTTGGGGCTGGCCTCCGGGTCGTCCAGGATGCGGCGCAGCTGGGCGAGGTGGGCGGGGCGCAGGTAGTGCGAGATGTCGTGCATCGCCTCGGCCGTCAGCAGCCGCAGCGCCTCGGGCTCGACCTGGAGGAAGGTGCGACCGCCGGCCTCGAAGGTGGAGACACCCTCGGAGGTGAGCTTGCGGTACGGGGTCGGGTCAGCGCCCAGGGGGAGCAGGTCGCTGTACTCGAAGTCTGGCGTGGGAGCCATGGGGGCGGTCCTTAGCTGTCCAGTTGGTCCGGCTGCGTCGGCGAAGCACCATCCAGGGTAGGACCCGGCGGAAGCCGGCATGAGGACAGGGCAGCCTTGCGTGACGGGGCTCACTCGCGCAGGAGTGCGAGCGACTAGGCTGACCCCGTGGACAACTCGCCGTCGCACGACGATTCGGGGCAGCCGCCGGTGCCGGTGCCCGTACCGATGACCAAGCCCGAACCCAAGCCGGAACCCAAGCCCGGGGCGGAGGCCGCACCGCGGCCGCACGCGCCGGTCGCGGAGGCGGACCTGCGGGTCTCCGACGCCGACCGCGAGAAGGTCGCGGAGCTGCTGCGGGACGCCTACGCCGAGGGCCGTCTGGACGCGGACGAGCACGCCGAGCGGATCGAGGCCGCCTACGCCGCGAAGACCTTCGGCGACCTCGCGCCGCTGACCCGGGACCTGCCGGCCCGTCCGCTGTCCTTCGAGAAGCAGCCGCTGAGCACCCGGCAGGGGCCGCCGCCGCGGCCGCCCGCGCGCCAGGAGTCCCCGACGGTGGTGGCGGTCTTCGGCGGCGCGGCCCGCAAGGGCCGCTGGCGGGTGGGCTCGCACCTGACCGCCTTCGCGGTGTTCGGCGGGGTGGAGATCGACCTGACCGACGCCGTGTTCGAGTCTCCCGAGGTGGAGATCGCGGTGACGGCGATCTTCGGCGGGGTCGAGGTCCGGGTGCCGGAGAACGTGACCCTCCAGGGGGCCGGCGTCGGCATCTTCGGCGGTTTCGACGTCCGCGAACAGGTCGCGGCGGACCCGTATGCTCCGGTTGTCCGGATCAAGGGCCTTGCGCTGTTCGGTGGTTGCGAGGCGAAGCCGCGCCGGGGCAAGAAGTTGAAGGAGTGGGTGCGCCGTCAACTCGGCGCCGACTGACCCGCGTTGACCTGCGCGGTGTCCGGCCGGGGATCAACTCCCGGTCGGGCGCTCGGCGTTGCGGCCGGTGCTCTGCGTAGTCGATTGCGTGCAGTGTGCATGAATCGCGGCCGGGTGGGTAGTTCCTTCGGCACATCGCTTCTTGGACGGCTGCGCACCCGGAGGCGGCCGAGCGGCCGTGCCGGAGTTGGACAGCGGGGGCTCGCGGCCGGCGGGGGAGCGAGGGATCCCCGTGTCCGAGAGCCTCGTCAGGAGTACGGCCGTGCTGCATCCGATCGAGTCCCGCACCACCTCGCCAGTCGCCGCTGCGCAGGTCCTGGAGCGCCGTCCCGGCGTCCGGCCGCGGCCGCAGCCCCCGGTCGGCCAGGCCGGTTCCCCCGCGGGCGAGGACAACCCCTGGCACACCGGTGCCGCGTGCCGGCGGGACGAGGTGGGGCTGTTCTTCGCGCCCTCCAAGGAGCCGACGGCGGCCCGGCTGTCGCGCGAGGAGCAGGCCAAGCAGGTGTGCGCCCGCTGTCCGGTGCTGCTGGAGTGCCGCGAGCACGCGCTGGCCCAGCCGGAGCCGTACGGGGTCTGGGGCGGGCTGACGGCCGCCGAGCGGCGGGTGGTGCTGGCCCGGCGGCGGCGCCGGGACGCGGAGCTGCGCGAGGCGGCCCGGGTGACGGCGGCCCCGCGGCGCCGGATAGCCGGGTGAGGGCGGGTCCGAGAGCGGGACGGCGGAGCACCGCGGCCCCGGCGGAGGGGGATTCCGCCGGGGCCGCGAAGTGCGTCGCGCCGGAGCTCAGTTGGCGCGGTCGAAGTCGATCGCGCTGTACGCCCGCAGCTTCGAGAGCTTGTGGGTGGAGTTGATCTCCCGGATGGTGCCGCTCTTGGAGCGCATCACCAGCGAGCTGGTGGTGGCGGTCTCCGAGCGGTAGTGGACGCCGCGCAGCAGTTCGCCGTCGGTGATGCCGGTGGCGACGAAGAACACGTTCTCGCCGCTGACCAGGTCGTCCGTGGTGAGCACCCGGTCCAGGTCGTGGCCGGCGTCCAGCGCCTTCTGCCGCTCGGCGTCGTCCTTGGGCCACAGCCGGCCCTGGATCACGCCGCCCATGCACTTCATCGCGCAGGCCGCGATGATGCCCTCCGGGGTGCCGCCGACGCCCATCAGCAGGTCGACGCCGGTGCCCTCGCGGGCGGCCATGATCGCGCCGGCCACGTCGCCGTCCGAGATGAACTTGATCCGGGCGCCCGCCTCGCGGATCTCCCGGACCAGGCCGTCGTGGCGCGGGCGGTCGAGCACCACGACGGTGACGTCCTCGACGGCGCTGCCCTTGGCCTTGGCGACCCGGCGGATGTTGACCGCCGCCGGGGCGGTGATGTCGACGAACTCGGCGGCCTCCGGGCCGGCCACCAGCTTGTCCATGTAGAACACGGCGCTGGGGTCGAACATGGTGCCGCGGTCGGCGACGGCCAGCACGGCCACCGCGTTGTTCATGCCCTTGGCGGTCAACGTGGTGCCGTCCACCGGGTCGACGGCGACGTCGCACTCGGCGCCGGTGCCGTCGCCGACCCGCTCGCCGTTGTAGAGCATCGGGGCTTCGTCCTTCTCGCCCTCGCCGATGACGACGACGCCGTTCATCGACACGGTCGAGACGAGCGTGCGCATCGCCTTCACGGCGGCGCCGTCCGCGCCGTTCTTGTCGCCACGTCCGACCCACCGGCCGGCGGCCATCGCGGCCGCCTCGGTGACCCGGACGAGTTCGAGTGCGAGGTTCCGGTCCGGAGCCTCGGGCGCGACCTCCAGGGCACTGGGAAGGTGGTGCGGGTACTGCGTGGTCATCGTCGTTACCTCTCTGTACGCGACGGCCAGTGAGCGCCCGACTACTGCCAGGTCGAACGCCGTGGTGAGGGTATGGCGATCGTATCCGCCCACGAGATGACTGTCTGTGGCGCGGGTCGCTGCTCTGTGGCGGAAACCGCCGATTCGCCCGGTATCACCCGTCCGAGGACACCCCTGGTGACCGTTCCGGGATGTGGATGAGTCACCATGTGGGGGTGGCAGCAGACAGCAAGGGCATGAGGGGTCGGCAGACCGTACGGGACATGGTCCTGTCGATGCTGGCGGTCGGTTTCGTCGTCTGGATCGGGTACCTGTTCCTCCCGCACGACGCCAACGGCGACCCGGTGCGCGTGGTCGAGTACAAGGTGGCGGCTGCCTCCGCCAAGCGCGCCGCGCCGTACCCGCTGCTCTCCCCGGAGGGGCTGCCGGAGAAGTGGCGGGCCACCTCGGTCGCCTACCGGCCGGCCGACCAGAACAACGGCAAGGGCAACGCCTGGCACCTGGGCTTCGTGACCCCCTCCGGCCAGTACGCGGCGATCGAGCAGAGCGACGTCTCGCGCGACTCCCTGCTGGCCGACTACGTCAAGGGCGCCAAGCCGGACGGCACCTCCGAGGCGGCCGGCCGCACCTGGGACCGGCTGCAGGGCGAGAAGGACCGCGCGCTGGCCGTGCAGACCGGCCCCGGGACCGCGCTGCTCACCGGTACCGCCTCCTACGAGGAGCTGGCCGAGCTGGCGCAGGCGCTCAAGTAGCCCGCCCGCGCCTCGCGCCTCGCGCTCCGCGCTCCGGGCCCCGCGCTCCGCGCCCCGTGCCCCGCGCCCGGGCCTCGCGCCTCGCGCCTCGCGCTCCGGGCCTTCCCGCGCACGCCGAAGGGCCCCGTACCGGCGAACCTCGGTTCGCCGGTACGGGGCCCTTGCGCGCGGGGCGGATCAGACGGTGGTGACGACCTCGTCGTAGGCCAGGCGCGGCGAACGCGGGAACCAGGCGTCCTCGCCCGGCTTGCCGATGTTGACCACGGCCAGCACCGAGTGCTCGCCGTCGCCGAAGAACTCCTTGTTGATGCCCTCGGCGTCGTAGCCGGTCATCGGGCCGGCGGCCAGGCCGGCGGCGCGCACGCCGATGATGAAGTAGGCAGCCTGCAGGGCGCCGTTCATCGTGGCGGACCGCTCACGGACGCTGCGCTCCGAGAAGAACAGGTTCTTGGCCTGCGGGAAGTGCGGGAGCTGGGTCGGCAGCTCCTCGTGGAACTCGTTGTCCACGGCCAGGATGGCGACCAGCGGGGCGGCGGCGGTCTTGTCCTTGTTGCCGTCGGCCATCTGCCGGACGAGGCGCTCGCGGCCCTCCTCCGAGCGGACCAGGACGACGCGCAGCGGCTGCTGGTTGAAGGCGGTCGGGCCGTACTTGACCAGCTCGTAGATGGCCTGGACCTGCTCCTCGGAGACCGGCTCGTCGGTGAAGGTGTTGGCGGTGCGGGCCTCGCGGAACAGCAGGTCCTGAGCGGCGGCGTCGAGTACCAGGGCGTCGGTGGTCATGCTTCTGCACCTCATGCGGAAAAGGAGTTCGTCGGTATGATCGGCCGCAGCCGGTCACTCCCTCCAACATAGGTGAAGATTCAACGATTCCCCAAGGGAACGTGACCTGCCTCACTTCTCGCCGGGAGCCGCGCCCTCCTCGGCGGCCAGCGCCGCGTCCAGCCGGGCCCGGGCGCCGTCCAGCCAGCGCTGGCACACCTTCGCCAGCTGTTCGCCGCGCTCCCACAGGGCCAGCGACTCCTCCAGCGAAGTCCCGCCGTTCTCCAGCTGCCGGACGACGTCCAGCAGCGCGTCCCGGGCGTGCTCGTAGCCCAGGGCGTCGTCCGGGTTCGGCGCCGCCGCCGCGTCCTGCTGTTCCTGCTGCTCTGCCATGCGTGCCAGCGTAGGGGCTCGGGCCGACACTCCCCAGCCCCGGCCGCTCGGCGGCCGCGGTGGCGGCCGGCTACTCGGCGGCCGCGGTGACGTCGAAGCCGCCGCCCGCCACCCGCGCGTGCAGCCCCTCGCCGGGCGAGACCTGCGCCGGGTCCGTCACCACCGTGCCGTCCGCGCGCTGGAGCACCGCGTAGCCGCGCTCCAGGGTGGCCGCCGGGGAGAGCGCCACCACCCGGGCCAGGGTGTGCCCGAGGTCGCTCTGCGCGTGGTCCAGCCGGTGCCGCAGGGTGCGCCGGGCCCGCTCCAGCAGGCCGTCCACCTCCTGCCCCCGCCCGTCCAGCATCCGGTGCGGGGCGGCCAGCGACGGACGGCTGCGCACCCCGTCCAGCCCGTGCTGCTCGCGCTCGACCCGGGACAGCACGTGCCGGCGGGCGCGGTCGCGCAGCTGGCGGACCTTGGCCAGCTCCTCGCCGACGTCCGGAACCACCCGTTTGGCCGCATCGGTCGGGGTGGAGGCGCGCAGGTCGGCCACGAAGTCCAGCAGCGGCTGGTCCGGCTCGTGCCCGATCGCGCTCACCACCGGCGTACGGGCGGCCGCGACCAGCCGCACCAGGCCCTCGTCCGAGAACGGCAGCAGGTCCTCCACGCTGCCGCCGCCGCGGGCCACGATGATCACGTCCACCTCGGGGTGCTCGTCCAGCTCCCGGACGGCCGCGCTCACCCGCTCCACCGCGCTGACCCCCTGCACCGGGACGTTGCGCACCTCGAAGCGCACGGCCGGCCAGCGCCGCCGGGCGTTCTCCAGGACGTCCCGCTCGGCCGCCGAGTCGCGCCCGGTGACCAGCCCGACGCACTGCGGCAGGAACGGCAGCGGCTTCTTGCGCTCGGCCGCGAACAGGCCCTCCCCGGCGAGCCGCCGCTTCAGCTGCTCCAGCCGGGCCAGCAGCTCGCCGAGGCCCACCGGCCGGATCTCCGAGGCGCGCAGGGACAGCTGCCCGCGCGCCGCGTACCACTCCGGCTTGGCGTGCACGACGACCCGCGAGCCCTCCTGCACCACGTCCGCGACCTGGTCGAACACCGAGCGGAAGCAGGTCACCGTGAGCGACACGTCGGCCTGCGGGTCGCGCAGGGTCAGGAACACCACGCCCGCGCCGGGGCGGCGGCTGAGCTGGGTGATCTGACCCTCCACCCAGACCGCGCCGAGCCGGTCGATCCAGCCGCCGATCAGCGCGGAGACCTTGCCGACCGGGAGCGGCGCTTCGGGGGAGCTGGTGTTGGCCATGCGTACGAGGCTAGATGAATGAGTCCGATGTCTTCAGTGGTCATAGGCGATGAGTGATCGCTTGATCGGGGCGTCGATGGTCCAGTTGTGCCAGATGGCGGCGGCGAGGGCGAGCAGGCGCTGACCGGTGCGGGCGAAGACGCCCGCTTCGGTCCGGGCGCCGTGCTGTTCCAGGCCGAGCTGGCCCTTGAGGGTGTC